>JBARCC010000038.1:0-8390 GCA_049793635.1 Maribacter sp.
TCCCGTAATTGAAGAGGAGGAAGAAATGGAAGTTGGGGTAGAGAACAAATTACCCTTGTTTTCGATTTCTACCAACGGCAATACCATTGTCGACGAACCAAAGACGGATGCTTCTTTTACCATAACCAAAGCCGATGTTACCACATATGAGGGTTTCATGGGTATAGAATTCAGGGGTTCTTCATCACAACAATTTCCAAAAAAATCATACGGGTTCGAAACTAGGGACGCAGCAAATGAAGATTTGGATGCATCACTGTTGGACCTGCCCGAAGAGGAGGATTGGATTTTATATGCGCCCTACAGCGATAAGTCGTTGATGCGGAACATGCTGATCTACGATTTGTCCAGAGCTATGGACCGCTATGCGAGTAGGAGCCAGTTCGTAGAGGTTTCCATTAACGACGATCCCCAAGGGGTCTATGTGTTCATGGAGAAGTTAAAGAGAGACGACAATCGGATCGATATCAATAATTTGAAAGAAGATGAAAATGCAGGGGAGGACCTTACCGGCGGCTATATCTTAAAAATCGATAAGACGACGGGTACCAATTTGGGAGAAGGGTATAACGACCAAAACTCGTTTAGCTCCACATTTGCTCCGCCCAATGCGATATCAGGTCAGGAAATTAATTTCTTGTACGAGGAACCAGCAGCGGAAGATATTACCACCGAGCAGAAAGCGTATATTTCTACCTATGTAGGTGCGTTCGAAACGGCATTGGCCTCCGATAATTTTGCGGATGAAGACACAGGATACGCGAACTATATCGATGTGGATAGTTTTATCGATTTTTTTATCCTCAACGAACTTTCCAACAACGTGGATGGCTATAGAATTAGTACCTATATGCACAAGGATAAAAATGGAAAATTGAATATGGGTCCTATTTGGGATTTCAATTTGGCTTTCGGCAATGCGGATTATTGCGGTGGAGGTTCGACCGATGTATGGGCCTATACATTCAATGAGCGCTGTTCCGGAGATTTTTGGCTGGTACCTTTTTGGTGGGACCGCCTAATGCAAGACCCGGCCTATGTAACTAAATTACAGTCCAGATGGGACGAATTGCGTGGAGGGGTATTATCGAACGCAGCTATTTTAGGTAGGATTGAAACGTACGCTACGACCTTGAACCAAGCGGGGGCGGTCGACGCAAATTTTGCCCTTTGGCCGGTATTAGGAATCTATGTTTGGCCTAATAACTATGTAGGAGATACCTATGCTGATGAATTGGGATATTTGACCGACTGGATGGAGGACCGCCTCGGTTGGTTGGATATGGAAATCAGCGGGCTCTAAAAAATTTCTTGAGGACCGTAGTGATGTACGTATGTACAGTAGGGTTCGTTCACTAGGGTCCGGTCGAATACTTTGGCTGGCTTAGCCGAGACCAATATCGAGACGTACGTTTTGACAACGAATGGTTCTTAAAAATTGATGGCATTTTGTGATGCATTTTAGTGTCGGTAGGGATGTAGCTCCGAGTGATGTTCACGACCTTTTCGTGAGTGTAAATAGGTTCAGGAACCTTTCGTGTTCCAAAAGGCGATGTCCTGAGCGCTACCGAGGGGTTCTTGATAGTGCTACCGAGCGCATGCAATCTTTCACTAAAGTAGTTGTAAAATTGAGCACATGAACTGACATTCCCTTAGTATTAGTCCATAATGCACAACGGGTAAAATTTAAATAAAGAGAAATATGGAATCATTAAAGTCTGGAAATCAATCGGTTCGAATGGATGCTGGAGAACTGGTGAGTTATCTTGTAGACGGGCATGAGTTCATGCACCAAAAAGGGAATCCCGGCTGGCGCAATGTGGATACGGAAATGTTCCCTATCATCGGTCCTACGAACGAGGCCAATTTTAGGGTAACAACTCCTCGTGGAATCGCCATTCAGGATCAGCACGGCCTGCTGAGGGAAATGGAGTACACCTTAGTGGAAGAAACCGAACGTACGTTGGGATATAGTAAAACATATACGGCAAATACTAAAATCAAGAACGGGAAGTATCCGAACAAATCGGACGAACAATATCTAACCTGGCCCTATGATTTTGAATTCAAAAAAGTAGTCGAAATCTCGGATGCGGGATTGAACATCACCTTTACCATCATGGGCGATCACGGTATGCCCTTCATGCTCGGGTATCATCCTGCGTTTATGCTGCATGATGAACACGCAACGATTGTTGCCGGAGAACAGACGATCACCATCCCAACGGTGATGGCAGTGGGGAGTAGGGCCTACGAAGTCCCCCACCGGACCTCCATGCTATTAAAGGATAAAAAAAGTTTGAACATCACGACAAAAGGGTTCGAAAGCTTTATGCTTTGGACCGAAGTGCCGAATATGGTCTGTATAGAACCCATCACGTTTTACCCCTACGCCGTACCCCAAACTGAATTAGCGGAAGGTTTTAAGCAGTTATCCGATGGGCCCCGATCTTTTGAAGTGATGTTGAGTCCCGTGTAATCTCCAATAGGGTGGGTAGCTACTAAAAGTGGATGTGAAGTTAGCATAGTGTTTTAGTGCTCGTACCGGCCACACGTAGGAAACGAACATGCGAACGATTGAAATAGCGCATGTCACCTGGTTAGGGATCGAATATCAGTTCGCGTATACCTACATACAATATAGGGGGAAGAACTACAGGTGCCTTTCAAAATGATTAAATTTACCGTGTGAAACACCATTTTCCATTTTTAGCTTGGATTTCGAGCTATAAAAAAGCCTATTTCATTAAGGATATGCTAGCGGGCCTTACGGTGGGCGTCATTCTAGTGCCCCAAGGCATGGCGTATGCGATGATCGCGGGGCTACCTCCCGTTCATGGCCTCTATGCCGCTTTGTTCCCTGTATTGATCTATGTGGTGCTGGGCACCTCTAGGAACATAGCGGTGGGGCCGGTGGCGATGGATTCCCTTTTGGTAGCGTTGGGTTTAGGTACATTGGCCATTAGCGGCGTTGACGAATATATAAAAATGGTCATGGTGTTGGTGGTCATGGTCGGGGTCATTCAATGCTGCTTGGGCCTCTTGCGAATGGGTTTTTTGGTCAATTTTTTGTCCAAACCGGTCATCAGTGGGTTTACCTCCGCTGCGGCCGTGATCATTATTTTGAGTCAATTCAAACATGTATTGGGTATTTCCGTTGACGGCAGTACGAGGGTACATGAGCTGGTCACAAATCTTATACGGAACGTTGCGGAAACCAACCTTTTCGATGTAGGTATTGCCTTAATGGGGATACTCGCTTTGGTCGGATTTAAGAAATGGAACCGTAACATTCCCGGTATATTGATTATTGTGGTCTTCGGTATTGCAGGGGTGTTCTTTTTCAATTTGCAGCATTTTGGGGTACGGTTGGTAGGTGCAGTTCCCCAAGGATTGCCTGACCTGGTGCTGCCCTCTGTACGTCTTACCGATATTAAGGAACTATGGCCCATCGCTTTGGCACTCGCCTTGGTGGGGTATCTGGAAACGATTTCGATAGGGAAGTCCCTTGAGGATAAAAGCGGCGAAGAGACCATTCGGCCGAATCAAGAGCTCATTGCATTGGGGGTGGCAAATACGGTCGGTGCGCTTTTTCAGGGCTATACCTCCACGGCCAGTTTTTCGAGATCCGCGATAAATTATGATGCTGGCGCGAAGACCAATTTGGCGGGGATATTCAGTGTCTTGCTGGTCATATTGACACTCCTTTTTCTGACCCCTATTTTTGAATTTCTTCCAAATGCAGTTTTGGCGAGCATCATCATGGTGTCGGTTTTTGGCCTTATCGATATTGCATACGCCAAACGGCTGTGGAGCAATAGAAAAGATGAATTGGCGCTGTTGTGTATTACGTTCCTGATTACCATTTTTATAGGCATTACCGAGGGCATTCTGGTAGGGGTGCTCTGTTCACTACTACTATTGGTCTATAAGACCTCGACTCCCCATTTTGCCGAAATCGGAAATATTAGGGATACGGATTATTATAAGAACGTAAAACGTTTTGCCGATGAGGTTGAGGTGAGGGATGACCTATTGATCGTACGGTTCGATGCGCAGTTGTATTTTGGAAATTCCGCCTACTTCAAAAGAGAACTTTATAAGCTGATGAAGGCAAAAGGACCCGCTTTAAAGGGAATCATTTTGAACGCGGAAGCCATCATATATATAGACGCCACTGCCGTAGATGTACTCGCAAAGATCATTCGTGAAATCCATGACCGACAGATACAGTTTTACCTGGTAGGCGCCATCGGACCCACGCGTGACATTATTTTTAACAGTGGATTGATCCATGAGTTGGATAAAGAGTACTTGTTCGTAAAAACGCGGGAAGCGGTCGACTATTTCGACAACCATAATTCCAGGTCGCAAGTTGCCTCTAAAGTGGCCTATGAGTTCAAGGGGCTGCGGTAATACAGGGTTTTTTGACCTGTCTCTTGGGATAAACGCTAAATGGTAGTGATGAAGGCTAGAGGATGAAAGCCATGCTTGCCTCCAGCATGCCCGTTGCGCATGAAAGGGACTCATTGCATAAATCTCAAAATAGGGAGTTCCTTTTCTAAGAATAGTTATATTTTTAGGACAACATACGCAGTTTTTTTAAAGTGTTAAAAAAAGCTTAATAAAAATTAGACTTCACATTTATTAATTAATACCTTTAAGTAGGATTTCCAGTACAGCATGTTGAAAAATTTTATTGATCGTATAGGGATAATGAACTGTATTATGCTTCTTGTGGTACTCTCCATTATTCTGGTATCCGAATATTTATTTTTAACCGGTAAAAAGTTGGACGCTATATTTATTGCCTTTTGGGCACCGACCATTCTCGGTTTTATGAATTATCTAAAGCATCGAAAATAGTGGAGTTTGTACTCATGTATTCAATCTTTGTAGCCATCGTATTTATGATATGGTTGCTTTTCGTTGTTCGCATGTATAAAAAGATGAAGGATTGAGATCGCATCAGTACGACGCTTCCTGTTCGAAAGAAATTACGTTTTTCGGATATTTTCGTACATAGCTTTCAACGATGCGTTGCGTTTCCAGCGTATTTTTTTGAGGAGTGATGAACGTTTCTATATCATCCACCTGTACAATAGGGGTGTCGTTCGGAACATACCCGTAGCCCACATAAGTATTTTCACGTACCAAAACAACCGCATGTTCAGCAATGTTGCGGCCCTTCAACCGTATGACCAGGTCTGATCTTAAACGTCTTAAGCTATCTAAAGCTGTCGACACACGGGCATTGTAAGCATCCACTTTAGTGGCATCCGAGCAGATACCGATGCATTGCTTTATTTTATAATGGGAACAATGGGTCACCTGTTCCTGCAAATGGCAATACTTAGGGCAGAGTTCAAAGGTGGCACAGAGCGTTTCTAAATAGTGTCTTGCTTCCGTAACGCTGTAACAGATGGCCAATGGAGCCGGTGCCATTTTTAATTTGTTGAACGCCAAGTGTTGAATACCCGTACGGTCTTGATAACTGAAAATACCGTACTGTTGAATGCTCTTTTTTTGTGCCCGATTGTGCTTGGGAAAATGGTGTTTTATTTCTGCCGATTCCTTCAGCAGCGCAATAAGTTCATTGCCTGTTTCTTCAAAATCTAGATACGCGGTTTCCGCGCATAGCTGCACTTCCTTGGTTTTTTTGTCGTAAAAATGGCTCAGTACCCTCTTTTTGATATTTATGGCTTTGCCTACGTATATGATTTTTCCTTTTCCGTTCTTGAAATAATAGACCCCAGGAGTATTGGGTAATTTTTCATATTCTTCCCGTGGCAATGCTGGGGGTAGGGTTCCTTCTTGTGACCTGGCGTTCAAAAATGCCTTGAATACTTCGGGCGCTTTCGGTGCACGTAACAATTTATGGAAAAGGAGTACGGTGGCATGGGCATCTCCCCGTGCCCTATGTCGGTCGGTTAGGGGAATCCCCAAGGCTGCGGTCAATTTGCCGAGACTGTACGAATGGTAACCGGGCAATAATGTTCTGGAAAGTCGTACCGAGCATAGTTTTTTTCGCGTAAAGTTGAGATGTATGCCTTGAAACTCGTTCTTCAGCACGTTGTAGTCGAAATTGACATTATGCGCTACGAAAATGGTATCCCTCGTAATTTCTTCGATGCTTTCGGCGATTTCGTTGAACGTAGGAGCGTTTCTGACCATTGCGTTGTCAATACCGGTAAGGCCGGTGATGAATGCGGGAATTTCAGCCATGGGATTGACCAACGAGGTAAATTCATCCACGATTTCATGACCATCGTATTTGAAAATGGAAATTTCCGTGATTTTATTGCCCTTTATCCCGTTGCCGGTCGTTTCTATGTCAATGATGGTATACAATCGAATGCGCTCAATTAGAGGTGCAAATTTAAGAATTTCCGGTAAGCTTTCCGGCCTAACGAACACTTCATGGGAAACGGGAGCGTTTAGTGTTCGCGACTACTCTTGGTTACCCACCGTTTCATTTAACGTAAAGAGAACGATTCCACCGGTTACGCAGCGTACGTATCGGTACCTCTTTATCGCCAAAGTAAAACTACCCAGGGGCAAGTCCGGGAGACAATGAAAGAAAAAAACAGGATGATTTCGAAATACTTTTCTGATGATTTTACGCTCGCTTATCTGGTACAATGTAGTTTTTGATGACCGGTCTTGTTGAGGATACCTCCGTGGCCCTGCCTCGAGGGGTCTTATTTCCCGGTGAGGGTAGTGGCTTTTTATCCTATAGCGCTACATTGAACTAAAAGGAGGGCCTTAGGGCCTGTTCGCAGGGATTATGATAAAGTTGTGGCGTTGTTTAACGCCATTAAGGTAGGCGCCATATCTTATTCATCGTCAAAAAAACGAAATGATGCACTAAAAATCTAAGCGTTTTTACGCTCATGTTTGGGTTTAGGCAGTTGTAGCTGACAGTGTGTAGTTGCTCATTTACTAACATGAACAGTAGTGGATAGGAAAAAGCGTGAATACTGGGCTATGGTTTAGGGCAATTGGGCGGCCGAACCTTCGGTCTCTTCTGTGGTCACCACTTTATCTTCCAGGTCATTCCCTAAGAATTTTTGCTTTTGGGCGTAAGATGCTTTTGCATCCCGGACAACGACTTCTGAAATCAAATCATGCTCCTTTCCGCAAGAAGCAAAAAAACTGAGCAAACAAACAAGAACAAAAAGGGACAAAAAGGGTTTTAAAAAGGAAGTATTCATGAAGTAGGGGTAAGGATAAGGTTACATATTCAATCTTCTCAAAAATATCTAAAGTGGATGCAAATACGATTAAAAGCAGAATTTATTCGATGAAATGCACTCGTAAAGTTATTAAACGACTTTGTTCATAACTTTAGTATGCGGTGGAGAATAAAAAATAAGGGTCTTGGTTTGGGTCTCTTTTTTCGAGGCAATAAATTTTTAGCAAACCCCTATCTGTTCAAACAAACGGTCAGTTCGAGCGGAGTCGAGAACGGCTTAGCAACCGCAAGTTCTCGATACTATTTTCCCTCCCGAAAAGGTCGTGAAAATCACTCGAAGTGACATAGCGTTTTTTCTGTTCACCCCAAACGGTCAGTTCGAGCGGAGTCGAGAACGGCTTAGCAACCGCGAGTTCTCGATACAACTTTCCCTCCCGAAAAGGTCGTGAAAATCACTCGAAGTGACATCACGTTTCTTTTGAACATTTTTATATGAGGTCAGTTCAATCTGCTTAAAGAACAGATTGGGGACACGTAAAGTACATGACTATTCTAAGCGCGCTCCGTTCCAATGCCATCACTGGGGAAATTGTTTCTTGGCCAGATTGGGTAAAGCTTCGTAATCTCCTGCAATCAAGGCTCGCTTTTTGGATTGGGACCATTTTTTAATTTGTTTTTCGGTATCGATTGCCATGTTCGGGTCGGTGAACTCACAGTAAAAAACCAAACGGACTGGCCTTCTTTTGCTGGTGTAGCTATTTTTATAAGTGCCTGCGTGATGTGATTCTAGTCTTTTGGTCAAATTTGAGGTTATCCCGGTGTATAAGGTATCGTCCGCACACTGTAAAATATATACATAATAGGTTTTCATGGTAGTAAAGTACTCAATAAATGGGGAAATTCTTAAAGCACGAACGCTTCTCAATACAACTTTTCCCTCCCGAAAAGGTCGTAAAACCCACTCGAAGTGACAATACGTTTTTGGTTCGCCGAATCGGTCAGTTCGAGTGCTTTTTTTCCGCGGCGCAGCGAAGGAACAAAAGTGTATCGAGAACCTTTCGGAACACGAGCGCTTCTCGATACAACTTTCCCTCCCGAAAAGGTTGTGAAAATCACTCGAAGTGACATCACGTTTTTGGTTCGCCGAATAGGTCAGTTTGAGCGGAGTCGAGAACAGGTTCGGAACACCCCGGGT
>JBARCC010000039.1:0-16352 GCA_049793635.1 Maribacter sp.
TTGTTCTTCCCTCACCTGAACGGAATACTCAGATTTCTTACCTCGGCGTCTGTTATTACCGTGTTGTCCTGGAGGATAATTCTTCTTTTCGAAAGACTTGTCGTCTCCGAAAATTGCCTCGCCGAACTTACGGGCAATCTTTGATTTTGGTCCTGTATATCTTGCCATTTTCTTTTAGTTGGAAAGTGAGATAATGAATTAAGGCTTATCCTTCGATAATCGTAACTACACTTTCGGTGAAATATATAATGATTAATTAAACTCTTCTTCTTTTAGGGGGTCTACACCCGTTGTGCGGCATCGGGGTAACATCAATGATTTCCGTCACCTCTATTCCTGCGTTGTGCAAAGACCTAATTGCGGACTCTCTTCCGTTTCCTGGACCCTTTACATACACCTTTACTTTTCTCAATCCTGCTTCATGGGCTACCTTAGAACAATCTTCTGCCGCCACCTGTGCTGCATACGGAGTGTTCTTTTTAGAACCCCTAAAACCCAATTTACCTGCAGAAGACCATGAGATAACATCTCCCTTCTTGTTAGTTAAAGAGATAATGATATTATTAAAAGAAGCACTAATATGAGCCTCCCCGACCGAATCAACGATTACCTTCCGCTTTTTGGTAGCTTTTGTGATTTTAGTATTTGCCTTTGCCATCCTACTTATTATTTAGTTGCCTTCTTCTTGTTGGCCACTGTTTTACGCTTTCCTTTTCTCGTTCTAGAGTTGTTCTTGGTACGCTGGCCCCTTAGCGGTAAACCAGACCTATGACGAATACCTCTGTAACATCCGATATCCATTAGACGCTTTATGTTCAATTGCGTCTCTGAACGTAACTCCCCTTCGATAACATAGTCGGCAACAGCTTCCCTGATACGCCCGATCTCGTCATCGTTCCAATCAGAAACCTTCGTATCTTCACTGACTTGGGCTTTGCTCAAAATTTCTTGCGACCTACTTTTACCTATACCAAAAATATAGGTCAAGGCGATTACGCCTCTCTTTTGTTTTGGTATGTCTATACCTGCGATTCTTGCCATAATTACCCTTGTCTTTGTTTAAATCTAGGATTCTTTTTGTTGATTACGTACAACCTGCCTTTTCTGCGAACAATCTTGCAGTCGGCACTTCTCTTCTTAACTGATGCTCTTACTTTCATCTTGTATCTTAGTATCTATATGTAATTCTTGCTTTTGTAAGATCGTATGGGCTCATTTCCAATTTGACCTTATCCCCAGGTAATAATTTAATATAGTGCATACGCATTTTACCTGATATATGTGCTGTCACTACATGCCCGTTCTCCAATTCTACCCTGAACATTGCATTTGACAATGCTTCTATGATAGACCCATCTTGTTCAATCGCTGCCTGCTTAGCCATATTTTCTTTTAATCTTTAGTTTTTAGTCGGTAATTGTTTCTTACACCTTATTCTAACGCCTACCGTCTAGTATCTAACGTCTTTATTAAGCTACTTTTCTATTTTTACCGGTCTTCATCAATCCATCATAATGCCGATTCAACAAATATGAATTCACTTGCTGCACAGTGTCTATGGCTACCCCAACCATAATCAATAATGAGGTTCCTCCGTAAAACAACGCCCAACCCGCCTGTACATCCATCACCTTGACTACGACGGCTGGTAAAATAGCCAGCAAAGCTAAGAAAATTGAACCAGGTAACGTAATCAAAGACATAATCTTATCTAAAAAGTCCCCTGTTTCCTTCCCTGGTCGTACCCCAGGTATAAAACCACCGCTTCTTTTCAAATCATCGGCCATTTTATTGGTCGGTACTGTGATTGCGGTGTAGAAATATGTAAACACGATAATCAAAAAGGCAAACAATACATTATACGCCAATCCAAAAATATCACTGAACTGCACCTGCATCCATTGGCCAAAGACCGTATCATCAAAAGTAGAACCGATGAGCCCCGGCACGAACATGATGGCCTGTGCAAAGATGATCGGCATTACCCCAGAGGCATTCAACTTCAACGGGATGTACTGCCTAGACCCCATAATATTTTTTTCATATCCACCAGACGCAGTTCGCCGAGCGTATTGCACCGGTATTTGGCGTGTCGCCATAACCAGTAATATACAAGCGAGTATCACAAGAAACCATATAATGACTTCAATAAGGATAAACATTAGTCCACCGTTATTATTAGTAGTCCTTGAAATGAATTCCTGAACGAACGATTGTGGCATGGTCGCAATGATACCGATCATAATTAAAAGCGAGATGCCATTACCGATACCTTTATCGGTAATTTTTTCTCCTAACCACATTGCGAAAACAGTACCGGTTACTAGAATAATTACAGCTGGAATCATAAAATCGATCCCTTTGCCCAAAACAAAAGCACTATCCCTTACCCCAAAAGCTTCCAAACCATATAAATATGCCGGTGCTTGAACGATACAAATACCTATGGTCAACCATCTTGTTATTTGGTTGATCGTCTTACGTCCACTTTCACCCTCTTTTTGTAATTTCTGAAGATAAGGAATCGCAATTCCCATTAATTGAACTACAATCGATGCGGAAATGTAGGGCATGATTCCTAAAGCGAATACAGAAGCATTCGCGAAAGCACCTCCCGTAAAAGCGTTCAACAAACCAAATATTCCCTGATCGGTGCTGTCCGTCAATCCGCCGAGTTGGGTAGAATCAATACCGGGAAGCACAATTTGACAACCAAATCTGTACACTAATAAAAGACCTAGGGTAATAAGTATCCTATTCCTTAGTTCCTCTATTTTCCAAATATTGAATATCGTATCAATAAAATTCTTCATGCTCTCGTTTATGCTTACAAACTTATTGCTTCACCACCTGCTGCCTCAATAGCATTCTTTGCGGAAACTGTAAATTTATGTACTGAAATTTTGAGAGCAGCTTTCAACTCTCCATTCCCAAGAATTTTTACCAAATCATTTTTTCCTACCAGGCCATTTTCTACCAGTAGGTCTAAAGAAACTTCGTCGGAAATTACCTTGTTATCGACAAGTTCCTGTAATTTCTCTAGATTGATACCCTTATAATCCTTTCGATTAATATTGGTAAAACCGAATTTAGGGACACGTCTTTGCAAAGGCATTTGACCTCCTTCAAACCCTATTTTCTTAGAGTATCCTGAACGTGATTTCGCCCCTTTATGACCTCTTGCAGCAGTTCCTCCTTTTCCAGAACCTTGACCTCTTCCAAGACGTTTACCGTCTCTATTTACTGAACCCTCTGCAGGCTGTAGATTATGTAAATCCATTCTATATCCTATATTTAAGCCTTCTCTGTGGAGACTAAATGTTCAACTTTATTTATCATTCCAAGAATGTTAGGCGTATCATCGTGTTCAACTACCTGTCCAATCCTCTTTAAACCCAAGGCCTCTAAGGTCCTTTTTTGGTTCTGAGGTTTTTTGATTCCACTCTTAACTTGCGTTATCTTAATTTTTGCCATTATTTGAATCTTTAGTCCGTAGTTTTTAAAAGGTAGTATTTCAGTTATTTGTCATTTATGTGCACCTCCTAAATCGTACTTCGTATATCTTATGCTATCCCTTAAAAACTTTTTCCAAAGAAACCCCTCTTTGCTGGGCAATGGTTTTTGCATCCCTAAGCTGTAATAAGGCATCAAAAGTAGCCTTTACAACGTGATGTGGGTTTGAAGAACCTTGAGACTTTGAAAGTACATCCTGAACGCCTACAGATTCAAGTACCGCCCTAACAGCTCCTCCAGCGATTACTCCTGTACCATGAGAAGCGGGTTGAATGTACACCCTAGCGCCTCCAAACTTACCCTTTTGTTCATGTGGTACGGTAGCCCTGTTCAAAGGAATTCGCACCAAATTCTTTTTACCATCTTCAATCGCCTTCGCAATTGCCGTAGCCACCTCTTTCGATTTACCTAAACCGTGACCTACAACCCCGTTTTCGTCACCAACAACTACGATTGCAGAAAAACCGAATGCTCTACCTCCTTTTGTTACTTTGGTTACACGTTGAATACCTACCAGTTTATCCTTTAAATCCAAACCGCCTGGTTTAACAGTCTCTACATTTTTATATTTCTGAAACATATTCGTTTATTAGAATTTAAGACCTGCTTCTCTTGCGCCGTCTGCCAAAGATTTTACCCTTCCGTGATATAAATTACCTCCCCTGTCGAAAGCGACCTTATCCAGACCAGCTTTTACAGACTTTTCGGCAATCGCTTTACCTACTAGCGCAGCAATTTCCGTTTTATTTCCTTTTGCCTTTGCAATTTCCTTATCTCTTGAGGAAGCAGCAACCAAAGTAACTCCTTTTACGTCGTCGATAACTTGAGCGTAAATTTCGTTATTACTCCTGAAAACAGATAATCGTGGTCTTGCTGCGGTTCCTGAAGAAACCTTACGGATTCTACGTCGGATTCTAAATTTTCTCTGTGATTTCGATAATGCCATAATACCTATATATTAAGCCGACTTACCAGCTTTTCTTCTTAAAATTTCACCAACAAACTTAATCCCTTTTCCTTTGTACGGTTCAGGTCTTCTGAATGATCTTATTTTAGCGGCGATGTGCCCTACGAGCTGTTTATCGTGAGAGGTCAATTTCACTACCGGATTTTTACCTTTTTCCGAAATGGTCTCAACCTTAACCTCAGGTGCCAAATCAAAAATAATATTATGGGAAAACCCTAAAGCCAAATCTAATTTTTGTCCTTGATTGCTCGCTCTGTACCCTACTCCTACCAACTCTAGCTCCTTAGTCCATCCTTTAGACACACCTTCCACCATATTCAGTATAAGCGATCTGTACAAGCCATGTTTTGCCTTGTGCTCCTTAGAATCCGATGGTCTGGTCACCCAAGCTTGTCCATCCTCAACTTTAATAGCTACCTCAGAAAACTCTTGCTCCAATTCGCCCAACTTTCCCTTAACAGAAATGATGTTTTCCTTGATTTCAATTGTAACCCCTTCCGGAATTGCGATTGGATTATTACCTATTC
The DNA here is from genome assembly GCA_049793635.1 of Maribacter sp. Classification (GTDB taxonomy): domain Bacteria; phylum Bacteroidota; class Bacteroidia; order Flavobacteriales; family Flavobacteriaceae; genus Maribacter. The sequence goes on from JBARCC010000039.1 coordinate 5,008, forward strand.
TAGACATTTTCTAACTCTTTATTCAATTAATAAACGTAGCACAAAACTTCACCACCTACTTTTTCGGCCTTTGCCTGCTTGCTGGTCATTACCCCATGCGAGGTAGAGACAATAGCGATTCCCAAACCATTCAACACACGTGGCAAATCTTCGTTACCCGCATATTTCCTAAGACCTGGCTTACTGATACGTTGAATTTTTTTAATGACAGGCTCTTTAGTGACCTTGTCATATTTCAAAGCGATCTTAATCGAGCCTTGAACCTTATCCTCCTCAAACTTGTAGCTTAAAATATAGCCTTGATCGAATAATATTTTCGTAATTTCCTTCTTGAGGTTCGAAGCCGGGATTTCAACAACCCTGTGCCCCGCTCTACTCGCGTTTCTAACTCTCGTTAGGTAATCTGCAATAGTATCTGTAACCATATGTATATAATTCGGTGACGGTTTTTAGTACACTACTAAACCTGAAACCATTTTTAATTCTTTTTTACCAACTGGCCTTTCTAACACCTGGTATCAAACCGGCATTGGCCATTTCCCTGAACATTACCCTAGAAATCCCAAAAGTTCTCATGTATCCTTTTGGTCTTCCCGTTAATTTGCATCTGTTATGCAAACGTACAGGAGATGCATTTTTTGGTAATCTCTGTAATGCATCATAATCACCGGCCGCTTTTAAAGCCTTTCTTCTTTCTGCATATACAGCTACTGTCTTCTCCCTTTTTCGCTCACGGGCCTTCATTGATTCCTTTGCCATACTAGTTCTTTTTAAAAGGTAAACCTAATTCCGTTAATAATGATTTTGCTTCCTTATCGGTGTCCGCCGAGGTCACAAAAGTAATATCCATACCATTGATTCTATTGATCTTGTCAATATTCACCTCTGGAAATATAATTTGTTCCGTTATCCCTAGGTTGTAATTTCCACGACCATCAAAACCAGTAGCCTTGATTCCCTGAAAATCCCTAACCCTTGGTAGTGCAGATGTTACCAAACGATCCAAAAACTCGTACATGCGCTCACCCCGTAGAGTCACCTTAGCACCTATCGGCATGCCCTTTCTCAACTTGAAAGCCGCGACATCCTTTTTGGATAATGTGGACACCGCTTTTTGACCGGTAATCATCGTCATTTCATCCACAGCATGATCAATAAGCTTCTTATCTGCAACAGCGGCACCTACACCTCTGCTCATCACGATTTTTTTCAACTTAGGAACCTGCATTACATTCGTGTAACCGAATTCCTCCGTAAGAGCTGCAACAACGCGCTCCTTATACTCTTTCTTTAATCTTGCAACGTATGCCATAACTAAATTACTTCATTGGATTTTTTGGAAACCCTTACTTTCTTGCCATCCCTCATTTCATACCCTACTCTTGTCACGTCTCCGGATTTACCATCGATTAAAGAGATATTTGAAACATGGATCATGGCTTCTTTTTTCACGATACCACCTTGAGGGTTCTTTGCACTAGGTTTCTCATGTTTTGAGACCATATTCGCACCTTCAACAATGGCTTTGTTCTTTTCGAGGTCTACGCGCATCACCTTACCCTCGGTGCCCTTGTGGTCACCAGCGATAATCCGTACCGTATCTCCCGTTTTTATTTTTAACTTTTTCATCTTGTCCGTTCTATTATAATACCTCTGGGGCCAATGATACAATCTTCATAAACTGCTTGTCCCTAAGCTCCCTTGCCACCGGTCCAAAAACACGTGTCCCTCTCATCTCTCCGGCAGGATTCAATAACACACAAGCGTTATCATCAAATCTAATGTAAGAACCATCTGGTCTTCTCACTTCTTTTTTGGTGCGTACCACGACAGCAGTAGAAACCGCTCCCTTTTTGATACCTCCATTCGGGGTTGCCTCCTTCACGGTGACCACAATCTTATCACCGATAGATGCATATCTTCTTTTGGTACCCCCAAGAACACGGATAGTCAATACTTCCTTTGCTCCTGTGTTGTCCGCAACCTTTAATCTAGATTCTTGCTGTAACATAACTTATTTAGCTCTTTCTAAGATTTCTACTAATCTCCAACATTTGGTTTTGCTCATAGGACGAGTCTCCATGATTTTCACAGTATCACCAATGTTACAATCGTTCTTCTCGTCATGCGCAACATATTTCTTAGTCTTTAACACGAACTTTCCGTACATAGGATGCTTAACTCTTTTCACCTCTGCAACAACAATGGATTTTTCCATTTTATCACTAGTGACCACTCCTACTCTTTCCTTTCTTAAGTTTCTTTTTTCCATAAAGCCGAACCAATTATTGGTTTTCCCTATTAGTTAATTCAGTGGCTAATCTCGCTACCGTTCTCCTTACCTTTCTAATTTGAAGTGGATTTTCTAACGGAGTTACAAAATGTGCCATTTTCAAATCTTCATGCTGCTTTCTATACTCGGCCAATTTCTCCGTAAGTCCTTCAACAGACAATTCTTTAACTTCTTGTTTTTTCATGATTCCTTACGTTTATAGTTCGCCTTCGTAGTCTCTAGCTACAATAAATTTTGTTTTAACAGGTAGTTTTTGAGCCGCCAATCGTAAAGCTTCTTTTGCTACTTCCATCGGAACTCCGGCCACCTCGAACATAATTCTACCCGGTTTTACCACGGCTACAAAATATTCTGGCGCTCCTTTACCTTTTCCCATACGCACCTCCAAAGGCTTTTTGGTAATCGGTTTGTCCGGAAAAATCTTAATCCAAAGCTGACCTTCCCTTTTCATGAAACGCGTGGCGGCAATACGTGCAGCCTCAATTTGACGTGAAGTAAGGAATGTAGCATCATCCACATTCTTTATACCGAACATACCATTTGAAAGCTGGTGCCCTCTACTTGAAAGACCTTTCATACGGCCTTTCTGCATCTTACGGAACTTTGTTCTTTTCGGTTGTAACATTACTTTAGTTCTTTAAAAAATTACTTTCTACGACGTTGTTTTCTTCCACCTTCCTGCTTTCCACCCTTAGAGGAATCACTCTTCTGCATTCCCACTAATGGAGACAAGTCTCGTTTACCATAAACTTCCCCTTTCATAATCCAAACCTTGATACCTAGCTTACCATATGTAGTTTGAGCTTCCTGTAACGCGTAATCGATATCTGCCCTGAAGGTAGATAATGGTATTCTTCCATCTTTATACGACTCCGAACGTGCCATCTCGGCCCCGTTCAATCTCCCGGAGATTTGAATCTTAATACCTTCGGCGTTCATTCGCATTGCTGCTGCAATCGCCATTTTTATAGCCCTTCGAAAAGAAATTCTGCTTTCGATCTGTCTCGCTACACTGGCAGCGACCAAATTAGCATCCACCTCAGGCCTTTTAATTTCAAAAATATTTATTTGAACCTCCTTGTTGGTGATTTTCTTTAATTCCTCTTTTAATTTATCGACCTCTTGACCCCCTTTACCGATAATAATACCTGGTCTAGCAGTGGTCACGGTAACCGTAATCAACTTAAGCGTACGTTCAATTATTATTCTTGAAACACTAGCCTTGGAAAGTCGTGCGTGGATGTACTTACGTATTTTATCATCCTCAGCCAATTTATCTCCATAATCGTTACCACCGTACCAGTTAGACTCCCAACCTCTGATGATGCCTAGACGATTTCCTATTGGATTTGTTTTCTGTCCCATTCTAGTTTTCTGTATTATTGTTTGACCCCAAAACCAAAGTAACGTGGTTTGAACGTTTTCTAATTCTGTGTGCCCTTCCTTGAGGAGCAGGTCGTAATCTTTTCAACATCGCACCACCATCAACACGTATCTCGGCCACCACTAAATCAGCATCCTCCACGTTGGCTTCCTCATTTTTAGCTTGCCAGTTGGCAAGTGCCGAAAGCAATAGTTTCTCTAATTTTCTTGAAGCCTCCTTCGGATTAAATCTTAGGATAGCAAGTGCCTTTTCAACCTTCACTCCTCTTATCAAATCCGCTACCAAACGCATCTTTCTAGGTGAAGTCGGACAGTTGTTCAACTTCGCGAAAGCTACCATCTTCTTTTCAGCCTTTATTCTTTCGGCCATTTGTTTTTTACGAACTCCCATAGCTTACTTTTTACCTTTGTTTTTCGCCCCAGCGTGCCCTCTAAAAGAACGTGTTGGTGAAAATTCTCCAAGTTTATGTCCTACCATGTTCTCTGTAACAAACACAGGTACAAATTGTTTTCCATTGTGAACCGCTATCGTCATCCCGACAAAATCAGGAGTAATCATAGAAGCTCTTGACCATGTCTTTATCACGGATTTTTTTCCGGATGATGCACTTTGTTGGATTTTCTTTTCCAAACTATAGTGAACGTAAGGTCCTTTTTTAAGTGAACGTGCCATTTCTTTCTACTTTTTTATTTCTTTCTACGTTCTAAAATATACTTGTTGGTGCTCTTGGTTCTAGAACGTGTTCTATACCCTTTAGCCGGTATACCGTTTCTTGACCTTGGATGACCACCTGAAGCTCTACCTTCACCACCACCCATCGGGTGATCCACAGGGTTCATCGCAACCGGTCTCGTTCTTGGCCTTCTACCTAACCATCTGCTTCTACCCGCCTTACCTGACACCAATAATTGATGATCGGAGTTGGATACCGCACCGATGGTCGCCAAACAACCTGAAAGAATTAATCTTGTTTCCCCAGAAGGCATCTTTACCGTAACGAACTTACCGTCTTTCGCCATTAACTGCGCAAAAGTACCAGCGCTCCGTGCCATAACAGCACCTTGACCCGGTCTTAATTCGATACATGATATAATCGTACCTAGCGGAATCTCACTCAAAGGCAATGCATTTCCTATTTCTGGAGCTACGGCATTACCTGTTGAGACTGTCTGATCTACTTGTAACCCGTTCTGCGCTACAACATATCGTTTTTCACCATCCGCATATTCCAAAAGTGCGATGAACGCCGTTCTATTGGGATCATACTCGATGCTTTTCACAGTAGCAAGCACATCGCGCTTGTCGCGTTTGAAATCGATAACACGGTATCTTCTTTTATGACCTCCACCTTTCTGACGGATGGTCATCTTTCCTTGACTGTTTCTGCCTCCCGACTTTTTTAACGGAGCAAGCAAGCTTTTTTCCGGCTTATCAGCAGTAATGGCGTCAAATCCATTTACTACTCTAAAACGCTGCCCAGGAGTGATTGGTTTTAATTTTCTAACTGACATTTCTTGTCTTTATAGATTACTGTAAAAATCGATAACATCACCTTCCACAACATCGACAATCGCTTTTTTAATGGCATTTGTCTTTCCATGCTGCACTCCAGTTTTTGTAAATCTGGATTTTCTAGTGGGTCCGTAATTCATGGTACGCACCTTTTTAACTGAAACACCATAAGCAGCCTCAACAGCATCTTTAATTTGCAACTTGTTGGCCTTAGGGTTAACTATGAAACCATAACGGTTGTTCAGCTCGCTATCCGCCGTCATCTTTTCCGTTATTATAGGTTTTATCAACACACTCATGATTTTATTTATTTAAATTCAATTCAATTCCTTCTAGAGAGCTCTCCAGCAATACCACACTATTTGCATTAAGTATTTTGTAAGTGCTTAATTCTGAGTTAGTTATGACCTCAGACCCTTTGAAATTACGCGAAGACAAATATACACCTTTATTTGAATCACCCAACACTATCAAGGATTTTTTGTTTTCTAGACCTAAGGTCTTTAAAACTTGAACAAAATCCTTTGTTTTAGGGGCATCAAAATCAAAATCCTCTACGACCATAATCGCATTTTCCTTTGACTTTAATGTAAGTGCCGATTTACGCGCCAAACGCTTTAAATTCTTATTCAACTTTTGGGTATAGTCCTTAGGTCTTGGTCCGAATATTCGTCCACCACCTTTAAAAATAGGTGATTTAATACTCCCAGCTCTCGCCGTACCTGTCCCCTTTTGTTTCTTGATCTTCCTAGTGCTCCCAGCAATTTCCGCTCTCTCTTTTGATTTGTGCGTTCCTTGCCTCTGGTGAGCCAAATACTGCTTTACATCTAGATAGACCGCGTGCTTATTAGGTTCTATAGCGAAAACATCATCAGAAAGGTTTGCCTTTCTACCTGTGTCTTTTCCTTTAATATCTACAATTGCTACTTTCATTACATCCACCTTTGTATGGTTACATAAGCATTCTTATGGCCCGGAACACACCCTTTTACAACTAAAAGGTTTTTTTCTGGAACTACTTTTAAAACTCTTAGGTTTTGTACCGTAACGCGGTCCGTACCCATTCTACCTGCCATTTTCATTCCTTTGAAAACCCTAGCTGGATACGATGCGGCACCGATAGAACCAGGAGCTCTAAGCCTATTGTGCTGCCCGTGCGTTGCTTGACCTACACCGCCGAAACCGTGACGTTTTACAACACCCTGAAAACCTTTACCCTTAGACGTACCAATAACATCTACGAACTCACCTTCAACGAATACATCAACACCTACGGTGTCGCCTAATTTAAAGTCACCTTCAAAACCCTGAAATTCAATGACCTTTTTCTTAGGAGAAGCACCTGCTTTTTTAAAATGGCCCAATTCAGCCTTATTAGCACGACTTTCTGCCTTGTCATCGAAACCAAGTTGAAGGGCATTATAGCCATCCAACTCTTTAGTTCTGACTTGGGTGACTACACATGGCCCGGCTTCAATGACGGTACACGGAATATTCTTTCCATTCTCGTCAAAAATACTGGTCATGCCTATTTTCTTTCCTATTAACCCAGACATACTTATTTATATTAATTATTACTTATTTAATTACTCTTCAAAAAAATAGGGTCAAAATAATTTAACCCTAAATTATTCTTTCCGTTTTTCCCTCGCACGCAGCTTAGGACATGTACATCTGCCCCTTAATTGGAGCAGGGTGCAAAACTACACCTTTATCTCTACTTCCACACCACTTGGTAGCTCTAATTTCATAAGCGCATCAATAGTTTTCGAAGAAGAACTATAGATATCCAACAAACGCTTGTATGAACACAACTGAAACTGCTCCCTAGACTTTTTATTGACGTGCGGTGATCGCAATACGGTAAATATTTTCTTATGTGTTGGCAAAGGAATTGGTCCTGTAACCACAGCACCGGTAGTCTTTACCGTCTTTACGATTTTCTCGGCAGATTTATCCACCAAATTGTGATCGTAAGATTTTAGTTTTATTCTAATTTTCTGACTCATGTCTAAAATTTATGCTGTTATTCCTTTTGCTGCTTTAATTACTTCTGCCGATATGTTGGAAGGTGTTTCCGCATAATGCGAAAATTCCATTGTTGATGTCGCACGTCCAGAAGATAATGTCCTTAATGACGTTACATAACCGAACATTTCCGATAATGGTACTGTTCCTTTTATGACCTTCGCCCCGGCCCTATCGCTCATGTTACCAATAGTACCTCTTCTTCTGTTCAAATCGCCTACGATATCACCCATGTTCTCTTCGGGAGTAATCACTTCCAACTTCATGATAGGCTCCATAATAACGGCACCAGCAGCTTTACCTGCAGCTTTATACCCCATTTTGGCCGCCAATTCAAAAGAAAGTGCATCGGAATCCACTGCGTGGAAAGAACCATCCGTCAAAACAACCTTCATGGTATCCATCTCATATCCAGCCAAAGGTCCATTTTGCATTGCTGCGGCAAAACCCTTTTCTACTGAAGGAATAAATTCCTTTGGGATACGACCTCCTTTTATCTGATCAACGAATTGCAATCCATCCCCTTCAAAGTCATCATCCGCAGGACCCATTTCGAAAACGATGTCCCCAAATTTACCACGCCCACCAGACTGCTTTTTATAGGTTTCTCTGTGAGATGCAGTTTTAGTCAACGACTCTTTATATTCTACCTGAGGTTCCCCTTGGTTTACCTCTACCTTGAATTCCCTTCTTAAACGATCTACGATAATATCTAGGTGAAGCTCACCCATTCCTGATATAATGGTTTGTCCAGAAGCTTCATCGGTTTTTACCTGAAACGTAGGATCCTCTTCCGCCAACTTCGCTAAAGCCATTCCTAATTTATCAACATCCGCTTTGGTTTTTGGTTCCACAGCGATACCGATTACGGGCTCTGGAAAATCCATACATTCCAAAACCATAGGATGCTTCTCATCTGACATGGTATCCCCGGTCTTAATATCCTTAAAACCAACGGCGGCCCCGATATCTCCAGCTTCGATGTAATCGATTGCGTTTTGCTTGTTCGAATGCATTTGATAGATACGTGAAATACGTTCTTTTTTCCCGGAACGGTTATTCAGTATATAGGAACCTGCGTCCAAACGTCCTGAGTAGGTTCTGAAAAATGCTAGGCGCCCAACAAATGGGTCGGTAGCAATTTTGAATGCTAGTGCCGCAAATGGCTCCTTTACATTCGGTTTTCTACTGATTGCCTTTCCTGTGTCTGGATCAGTACCTACGATAGCCTCCTTATCCATTGGGGAAGGTAAATACCTACATACTGCATCCAGTAAAAACTGCACTCCTTTATTTTTAAACGAAGAACCACAAATCATTGGGATAATGGCTCTGTCCATAACCGCCGCTCTAAGCGCCGCATGTACCTCGTCCTCGGTAATCGAATCTTCATCCTCGAAAAACTTCGCCATCAATTCCTCGTCGTATTCCGCAACAGCTTCGATCAAGGCAGCTCTATACTCCTTTACCTCAGCTTTCATCTCTTCCGGAATGTCAATCACATCAAAAGTTGACCCGAAATTATCCTCGTGCCAAACGATGGCTCTGTTCTTGGCCAAATCTACAACCCCCTTAAAATCGCCTTCTTCACCGATAGGCAAAACGATTGGAACTGCATTTGAACCTAACATTTCCTTAACCTGCTTACACACCATTAAGAAATTCGAACCTTGACGGTCCATCTTATTGACGAAACCAATTCTTGGCACCTTATAGTTGTCGGCCAATCTCCAGTTCGTTTCAGATTGAGGCTCAACACCGTCTACCGCACTGAACAGAAACACCAAACCATCCAGAACACGTAATGAACGGTTTACCTCAACGGTAAAATCCACGTGACCTGGGGTATCGATAATGTTAAAATGGTAATTATTGGAATCCTCAGTAGGCTCTCCGTCCACTCGTGGAAAAATCCATTCACAGGTTGTTGCCGCAGAAGTAATGGTAATACCACGTTCCTGCTCTTGCTCCATCCAATCCATCGTGGCCGCACCATCATGAACCTCTCCAATTTTGTGACTTACTCCCGTATAAAACAGAATACGCTCCGTAGTCGTGGTTTTCCCGGCATCGATATGCGCGGCAATTCCTATATTTCTTGTTAATCTTAAATCTCTTGCCATCTTTTTCTAGAATCTAAAGTGCGAAAATGCTTTGTTTGCCTCAGCCATCTTGTGCGTATCGACTCTTTTTTTAACCGCTGCGCCTTCTTCTTTGGCAGCCGCCAAAATCTCCCCGGCTAATCTTTGCGACATTCCCTTTTCGTTACGTTTTCTTGCGTAACTGATCAACCATTTCATGGCCGTAGAAATCTTTCTATCCGGTCTAATTTGCATTGGAATTTGAAACGTTGCTCCACCCACTCTTCTACTTCGAACCTCAACATGGGGCATTACATTGCTCAATGCATCTTTCCAAAGCTCAAGAGCCGTTTTTTCCTCGTCCGTCTTCTTTGCATCCACGATATCGATAGCATCGTAAAACACACCGAAAGCGACCGATTTTTTACCATCCCACATCATCATGTTGACGAAACGTGTTACCAATTGATCATTAAATCTTGGATCTGGTAAAAGTGGTCTTTTCTTTGCCTGTCTTTTTCTCATTACTTCCTTTTAAACAAGTTTAATTACTTCTTAGGCCTTTTGGCACCATACTTCGATCTACGTTGTGTTCTTCCGGCCACACCTGCTGTGTCCAAAGCACCACGTACAATATGGTATCTAACCCCTGGTAAATCCTTAACTCTTCCGCCTCTTACTAATACTATCGAGTGCTCTTGAAGATTGTGTCCTTCACCGGGAATGTAAGCGTTCACTTCCTTACCATTGGTCAACCGCACCCTAGCTACCTTTCGCATAGCTGAATTTGGTTTCTTTGGCGTAGTCGTGTAAACACGCGTACAAACACCCCTTCTTTGAGGACACGAATCCAAAGCAGCCGATTTACTCTTCTTAGTAATCGTCTCTCTTCCTATTCGTACTAATTGTGATATTGTTGGCATACTTTAATATAATGTATAAAATTACCCTTACTTTAAGGGTCGGCAAATGTAATGATAATTCATAATATTTCAAATTTAGATAGACTTATTTTTATTTTTTTTGCAAACTGCAAAAAACACCGTCATACATCGGGTTTATTAAACGAAAAATGTACAGTCGAATTATCTTTATGTTTCCAGCCAAAAAGAAAAACTAAATCAGATAGATTTATCAAAATATTGCGGATATCACAATAAAACACTCTTCTATTTATATAACTTTAAATATGATGCATGTTTTATCTGTAACTTCTGATTTTACTTCATATCCTTAAAGTTTTATTAATATTCCCTTGTTTTATTAACACATAATTAAGAAGTTTGCGCCAAGCTAATTCAAATAATTTAAAAATGAGAACAAAACTAAATGGATTGTTAACGCTACTTATAGCGTTAGTTGTGCATATTTCGTTTGCACAACAAAAAACAGTATCCGGTACGGTTACTGATTCGTCAGGACTTCCTTTGCCAGGGGTTAACATTGTGGTTCAGGGAACCACGACAGGAACTCAAACCGATTTCGATGGAAACTATTCTATCGCAGCGGCACAAGGACAAACCCTATTATTTACCTACATCGGGCAAAAGGCCATCAAGCAGGCTGTAGGAGCAAGCGACACCATCAACGTACAGATGGAAGAGGACGCGCAAGCCTTGGAAGAGGTTGTTGTAACTGCCCTTGGTATTAAAAGGGAGAAGCAAGCCCTAGGGTATGCGGTTTCCGAAGTTGGTGAAGAGGCGTTGGAACAACGTGCTGAAGGTGATGTTGGTAGAGTACTCCAAGGAAAGGCATCTGGATTGAACATTACGCAACAAAGTGGTCTTTCCGGATCAGGAACAAACATTATTATTAGAGGATTTAGTTCTTTCAGTGGGAGTAACCAACCCCTATTCATCGTAGATGGAGTTCCTTTTAATAGTGACACTAATAGTGGACGTGATGGAGATTCAGGTGACGACTTTATCGATGGTAACTCTGGTTCCAGTAGATTCTTAGATCTTGACCCTAATAGTATAGAAAGCGTAAATGTTCTTAAAGGACTTGCAGCAGCCACACTTTATGGAACTCAGGGTCGTAACGGGGT
>JBARCC010000040.1:0-4617 GCA_049793635.1 Maribacter sp.
GAATAAGTTCGAGATGCGGGGTGTAGGTTCCAAGGCCAATTGTGCTAAACCGATGACCATTTTAAATACCATTGTCGCCAAGCAATTGAAGGATTTTAAAAAAGAGGTCGACGTGCTCATCAATAAGAAGAACTTGAAAAAAGATGAGGCGGTATTCAATGTCCTAAGAGAATACATTAAAACATCGAAACGTATCCGATTCGATGGTGATGGCTATAGCAAAGAGTGGGAGAACGAGGCCAAGCGCAGAAAATTAAGCCATAATAAAAATACCCCCGAGGCATTAAATATTCTTACTTCAAAGGAAAGTATCGCACTTTTTCGGGAAATGAACGTGATGAGCGAAGTTGAGGTGGTCGCACGGCAAGAGGTAGACTTGGAAAATTACATCATGCACGTTCAGATAGAAGGCAGGGTATATACCGAATTGGTCTATGGATTTATCATACCTGCCGCCATTGCATATCAAAATACGCTGATCAAAAATGTTTCTGGATTAAAGGAAATTTATGGGGCGGCGCACAAGAAATATTCAGAAGGTCAATTGACCATGATCGAGGAAATCGCCGAACATTTGGTCAGTCTTAAAAAGAGTATAGATACGATGACCGAAGCCCGAAAAAAAGCAAATGCGCTCAAGGATACCAAGAGAAAGGCAGACGCATATTGTAATGCTGTAAAACCCTATTTTGACACTATTCGATTGCATAGCGATAAATTGGAGAAGCTCATTGACAATGCACTATGGCCATTGACCAAATACAGGGAACTACTGACCTTAAAATAATCGATAGGAATAAAAAATCGCGAGAGCGTCGACTTTTTTGTGGATTCCCTTATTTTTGACCCAAAATTCAGATATGTCCACATCAAGTAGCGAAAGGTATCAACAACGTGGGGTCTCGGCCTCTAAAGAGGATGTGCACAACGCCATTAAGCATATCGATAAGGGACTTTATCCCAACGCATTTTGTAAGATCGTTCCCGATTATCTAACGGGTGATCCTGACTATTGTTTGGTGATGCATGCAGACGGTGCGGGTACCAAATCATCACTGGCCTATATGTATTGGAAAGAGACCGGTGATCTTTCGGTATGGAAAGGGATTGCGCAAGATGCCCTGATCATGAACATCGATGATTTGATATGTGTAGGGGCCACGGATAATATCATGCTTTCTTCGACCATTGGAAGGAACAAACATAAAATTCCGGGAGAGGTGCTGTCGGCAATCATCAACGGTACGGAAGAGCTCATTCAAGATTTGGCGAAGTATGGTATATCCATTCATTCTACCGGTGGGGAAACCGCCGATGTTGGCGACCTGGTGCGCACGATTATCGTAGATTCTACCGTAACGGCAAGACTCGAAAGAACCAAGGTAATCGATAATGCGAATATACAGGCGGGCGACGTGATCGTGGGTCTAGCTTCTTTTGGTAAAGCTACTTACGAAACGGAATACAATGGTGGAATGGGAAGTAATGGCCTCACCTCTGCACGTCATGATGTCTTCGATAATTATTTGGCCACCAAATATCCAGAAAGTTTTGATGCCGATGTGCCCAAAGCGTTGGTGTACTCCGGAAACATTAAACTAACCGATGAGATTGAGGATTCACCGCTTAATGCGGGAAAATTGGTGCTTTCCCCCACGCGCACCTATGCCCCCATCGTGAAGAAGATACTTTCTACCTATTCCGCGAAAGAAATTCATGGAATGATCCATTGTAGCGGAGGTGCCCAGACGAAAATTTTACATTTTATCGATCATCTTCATATTATTAAAGATAACCTGTTTCCCGTTCCGCCCCTTTTTAAATTGATACAGCAGCAATCCGATACCGATTGGAAAGAGATGTACAAAGTATTCAATTGTGGTCATCGACTGGAACTTTATGTACCTGGGGAGGTTGCGGAGGATGTTATCACAATATCGAAACGTTTTGGTGTCGAGGCCCAAATTGTCGGTAGGGTAGTCGCGGCAGACACAAAAAAACTTACCATTTCCAGTGCCTACGGTACCTTTGTGTATTAGAACATACGATTAGATTAATTACTGCGTTGTATAGTATAAACCAATTTTGCTATGGAACGAAAGCAGTTTTTACGAAGTCTTGGCGCGGGTGCGGCCTTTGCAATAGCATTCCCATGTTTGGGGAGTTGCTCTAAGGATGATTCGACTGGGGGAGAAATAGTGACCCCTCCGACCGATGTAGATTTTACCATCGATTTAGATTCGGCGGAAGCCGCTAAGTTGGCTAATAATGGTGGCTTTATTTTGAAAAATCTGGTCGTAGTGGTAAAAAATTTGGAAGGGGAATTTGTAGCTGCTACCCAAGTATGTAGTCACCAACAATACGATGAAGTACGTTTCGTTAATCAAGAGGGTGGTATTTTTTACTGCGATGTGCATGGTTCCAAATTTTCTCAAAGCGGTACTCCGTTAAACCCAAGTAGCGCCAGAGCTACCAAGCCCTTGAAAATATACAACACCACCCTAGAGGGTTCAATACTGCGTGTATTTGAATAATACTTTATGCAATATACTTGCTGAACATAGCTACAGTCAACCAGGCCAACCTAACCACAAAATCTAGATTACAGTATTGATCTCTAAATAGAGAAGCGAAGTGAAAACGATGTATGCCTTTATGTTCTTGATGATGACATGCTTTGCATTTGGTCAAGCGGAGAATTACATCACCGTGAAAAAATCACTTAAGCTCATGGGAAGCCCATTCGACATCACCGTAGTATCGGTCGATGAGGAATTGGGCTATATTTATATTCAGGAGGCGGTTGCCGAAATACAACGCATCGAAAAGCTTATTTCTTCATGGGATGCCGACTCTGAAACCACAAAAATAAACAACAACGCCGGCATACGGCCCGTTGCCGTTAGTTGGGAGCTTTTTAAACTTATCGAACGTTCGATTCAAATTTCGGAAATTACCAATGCGGCCTTTGACATTACCTATACACCATTAGAAGAAATTTGGCAGCTCGACGGGTCCATGACATCATTGCCGACTAAAGCGCAAATTAGTAATGCCGTATCTAAAATAGGGTATAAGAACATTATTCTGAATACTAAGGACCAAACGGTTTACCTAAGTAAAAAAGGCATGCGCATATCATTTGGGGGCATCGGAAAAGGATTTGCCGCGGATAAGGCGAAAGCCCTTTTGGTATCGAAAGAGGTAAAGTCGGGCATCATTAATGTAGGCGGTGATATTACCTCGTGGGGTACGAAGGCATCTGGAGAAAAATGGCTTATCGGGGTGTTGAATCCCGAAAAACAGGGAAGCCTTTTTACATGGTTGCCCATCTTGGAATCATCCGTAGCGACCTCTGGCGGAAATTCAGATTTTATGATAGTGAACGACAAAAGGTACACCCATGTTTTGAACCCAAAAACGGGTTATCCTTCTACAGGAATCAAAAGTGTTTCGGTTTTTGCGAAGAGCGCCGAACTTTCCGATGCTTTGGCGACCTCCATTTTTGTGATGGGTATCGACGCGGGCTTGGCATTAATCAATCAATTGGGAGATACCGAAGTCATTATCGTCGATGAGGTCAATAAAATGTATAAAAGTAACGGCATAATTTTTAATTAGCCGTACGTTTAAACCCCAGTTTCCCCTCAAAGTAAGGATCCCTACGAAATAATCGATCTTAAGCATCTGTAATTTTATCGTAGATTTGCAGTATACGTGAAGCACCTATATGATAGATAAGTTAAACATTGTAAAACAACGTTTTGATGAGGTTTCCGACCTTATCATCCAGCCCGATATTATTACGGACCAAGAACGCTATGTGAAGCTGACAAAAGAATACAAAGACCTTAAGGATTTGATGGAAAAGCGGGAGGAATACCTAGAGCTTTCCAATAATATTATAGAGGCAGAGGAAATCATTTCCAGTGGTAGTGATCCAGAGATGCTGGAAATGGCAAAAATGCAATTGGATGAAGCCAAACAGGGAATTCCAAAATTGGAAGAGGACATCAAATTTATGCTGATACCGAAAGATCCAGAAGACGCAAAGGATGTAGTGATGGAGATCCGCGCTGGAACAGGGGGCGATGAAGCCAGTATTTTTGCGGGCGATCTCTTTAGAATGTACACAAAGTATTGTGAATCTAAAGGATGGAAAACCAATGTCATCGACCTTAGTGAGGGTACGAGTGGGGGGTACAAAGAAATACAGTTCGAGGTGTCAGGTGCCGACGTGTACGGAACCTTGAAATTTGAGGCGGGCGTGCATAGGGTTCAACGGGTGCCGCAGACCGAAACCCAAGGAAGGGTACACACCAGCGCCGCTACAGTAATGGTCTTACCGGAAGCGGAGGATTTTGATGTACAGATCGACCCAAAAGATGTGCGTATCGATTTCTTTTGTTCCTCAGGACCTGGAGGACAATCGGTAAACACAACCTATTCTGCAGTTCGTTTAACGCATTTGCCGACCGGCTTGGTGGCACAGTGCCAAGATCAAAAATCGCAGCATAAGAATAAGGATAAGGCATTTAGGGTGTTACGTTCAAGATTGTACGACATGGAACTGGCCAAAAAACAGGAGGAAGACGCGGCGAAAAGAAATTCGCAAGT
>JBARCC010000041.1:0-4220 GCA_049793635.1 Maribacter sp.
AATAATGTGCGCTACGCCGTAGAGAAAATTAAAAACGACAGTCCGATACTAAAGCAAATGTTCGAAAACGGAGAAATTGACATCAAAGGAGCGGTGTATGATATGGATACTGGAGTCGTTAATTTCCTGTAGTACGTGCATTGTTCATAAGATTGGGCACTGTTTCATGAAAGCGTAAACGAATAGAATCTTCTTTTAGAAGAGTGTTTACAACCATTTTTCATTCGCATCAAAGATGTTGCCTGCCTTTTCTAAAAGGCAGGCATTTGGTGGTAAGACAAAGAAGCTTTTTTTGCCTAACGTTTTTAGAAGTACTATACCATGGAAATATCAGTTTTAGAGAAAAGATTGCAGGAAATCAAGCATAAAGTTCAGAACGAAGAACACCTACCCGAAAATTTTTTTAAGGATACGTACGATGAATATGTCTGCAGTGCTCAAAACCTGTTGCGCTACTTGAAGCTACGTACCATCGACATCCGTGAAATTCAAACCGAGCTTACCGTGCTGGGCATTTCATCGTTAGGGACGAGCGCAGGGTATGTTCTTGAAAATATTTCCAGAAGCATTGCATTGGTTCGGCTGATACAAGGGTTGCCGGTAGATAATGAAATTCAAAAATCAAAACTTGGTTTTAGAGAGAGTACCATGCTTTTAGAAGCTCGCTCGACATCGCTATTCAATGGAGCCAATGGGAAAACCAATACCCAGATAATGGTAACCATGCCCGATGAAGCAGCCGAAAATACCGAACTGTTAAGGAACTTGTTTTCTGCAGGTATGGATATAGCAAGAATAAACTTAAGCCATGGCGAGCCAGAACTTTGGAATAATATGTTGCAAAACATCCATCAGGTCGTTAGGCAATTAGAACATAAATCCTGTGTTTTTATGGATTTACCCGGTCCGAAAATAAGGGTCGATGCGGTATATGCCTTTTCGCCCCAAGAAAACCGATATGAGAACGTGAATAGTATTGCTGTGCACATCGATTTTCAGTTCGATGTGATGAAAGATGATGAGTTCAGTAGAAGGAGGCATATGGATACGCTTTTGAACCACGTGGTAACCGTTTTACTACCGGAGATTATTGATGGTATCAACGTCGGTGATCGTATATTTTTTGATGACGGGGCCATAGAAGGTACGGTAACCTCAAAATCAAAAGGTAGTGCACGGGTAAAAATCAGTACGGCAACTAAGAAAAGATTGAGGGAAGGAAAAGGAATCAATCTGCCAGATACTCATCTTTCCTTGCCATCGTTGACCCAAAATGACTTGGAACTATTGCCCTATGCCAGTAAAAATGCGGATATTATCGGGTATTCGTTCGTGAGGACCCCAGAGGATGTCGCAACATTATACACCAAACTTGCGGAGCTAGGTGACACCCGTACCGGTGTAGTATTCAAAATCGAGAACAAAGAGGCGTTTGAGAATTTACCCCGTATTCTTTTTGAGGCCATGAAACGACCTAGAATCGGGGTGATGATCGCCCGGGGAGATTTAGCCGTAGAAATCGGGTTCGATAGAATCTCCGAAGTGAAGAACCAAATTATGGCCATTTGCGAAGCCGCCCACATACCGGTCATTTGGGCGACACAGGTCTTGGAAACCATGGCGAAAAAGGGATTGGCAACCAGAGCCGAAATCTCGGATGTAGTGCTGAGTGTACATGCAGAATGTGTGATGTTGAACAAAGGACCTCATATTACCCAAACGGTAGCGATGCTCAAAAACATACTCACGCGCATGGAGGAACATTCCGCTAAGAGCAAAAAAATACTTCGACCTTTGGAGGTGGCACGGAAAAGCCTTGAGGATATGATTTAACTGCCCAGTGGATGGGTATGTCAAAAGTAAGTCATTCAGTGCAAGGGGTATGGTAGTATCGAATAACCCGTTTTGGATTATGGACAGACGGTAAGGGAATGTCTGTTCGAGTGTTCAATTTTACAATTGGTATATTGTAAAGTTGAGTGTACTTCGCCTACGCGCAGTAGCACTAGCGAGAACCCTTCGGCAGCGCTCGGGAAATCGCCTTTTGGAATACGAAAGGTTCCCAAACCTATTTTTCCCTCCCGAAAAGGTCGTGAACATCACTCGAAGCAACATTCCTTCCTAAACGTAAAATCAAAATGCACAACAGGCAGAACGGTACTATTAAACCCCGTAGATTAAGTTTCACCGGTATTGGCGATGGCCATATATATCCGTTTGAGACCCTTGCGTATGGTTTTTGGTCCCATGAAAGAGCGATTAATCGCTGAAAACCTGGACCTCTTCGTTGGTCACTAGGCAATCAGGGCATGTAAATCACATACGTTCAAACCCGTAGTTGGTGTTCAAGGTTTTGCTTAAGACCAAATGCTTGCGTTTTTTTGTGAATAAAGCAGTTACTTTGTAGTCATGGAGCATAAAACGTTTACATGTTAGGAACTGTATACAAATCGACCGGGAGTTGGTACACGGTAAAAGCTGACGTTGGGGATTTTTATAACTGTAAGATCAAGGGCAAATTCAGGATTCAGGGCATCAAAAGTACAAATCCTATTGCGGTGGGTGACCGAGTATCCTTTGAAGTGGAAACCATTGGAGATGATACTATTGGGATTATTCATAAAATCGAGAACCGCAAGAATTATATTATCCGAAAATCGGTCAATCTTTCTAAGCAGACCCATATCATAGCGGCAAATTTAGATCAGGTGTTTTTATTGATTACCTTGAACAATCCTCCAACCTATCCCGTTTTTATAGACCGTTTTTTAGTTACTGCGGATGCCTATCACATTCCTGCAATTTTAGTATTCAATAAGGTGGATACCTATACCGATGAGGAGCGGGATGAAATTAAATTTCTTGCCGCCTTATACCGAAACATTGGCTATACCTGTATCGGCGTTTCGGCCCTTACCGGTAAAAATATAGATACGGTAAAGGAAATGATGGTCGGTAAAACCTCCATGTTTTCGGGTCATTCGGGTGTTGGTAAGTCCACCATGGTCAATGCTATCGAGCCTAAGTTGGACATAAAGACCAAAAAAATATCCGAGCAGCATTTGCAAGGTCAGCACACCACCACGTTTGCCGAAATGTTCGATTTAAGTTTCAACGCGCGCATTATCGACACACCGGGGATCAAAGGGTTCGGTATCGTGGATATGGACGCTACGGAAATAGGGAATTATTTTCCCGAGTTTTTCGAATTGAAACCACAGTGTAAATTTAACAATTGTATACATGTCGATGAGCCTAAATGTGCGGTCAAGGAAGCATTGGAAGCAGGAGGAATCGCATGGAGCAGGTACCAAAGCTATCTGCAAATGGTAAAAGGCGAGGAGGACAATTATAGATTGGATATACACGACGAAAAAAAATGAGGGTAGTGGTTCAAAGGGTTTCTAGGGCAAGTGTTACCATCGAGGGCAAACAAATAAGTGGTATCGATAGCGGTTTATTGATTTTATTAGGAATCGAGCATTTGGATACCGTTGAAGATGTGGAATGGTTATCCCATAAAATAATCAACTTGCGTATTTTTAATGATAAAGAAGGTATTATGAACGATTCGCTTCTAGATTGCGATGGGGATGCCGTCGTAGTGAGTCAATTTACGCTGCATGCGGCAACGAGAAAGGGAAATAGGCCTTCGTACATCAAAGCGGCGAGACCAGAGGTTGCAATTCCGCTTTACGAGAAATTCATCGCTACGCTTGAGCAAAAGTTAGGTAAAAAGATAGGTAGCGGGATTTTTGGAGCGGACATGAAGGTCGAGTTGGTGAACGATGGTCCTGTTACTATTCTGATGGATACTAAAAACAAGGAATAAGGTATTTCAACGATTTTTTCGCATTTATTTGTAAGAAAAATATGAATTTAGCCATCCAATTCCAACCTGATAAAATTAATGCGCTTTTTTTATTTATTCTCTCTCTGGTTACTTTGCCTACACGCCAACAGTCAAAATTATCAAGTTTCTCAAATCTATCCAGTTCTTTTACAAAATGCGGATGCTGTTGTCCGCCATGACAAAATGAACATTTTGGTCAAGTCTTATGACCACATGGAGATTTCCTTGGAAAGAGTAGTCACCGTGCTTAACAATAATGGCAAAAAGCATTTAAATACATATGTCTTTTACGATGAAGCCACAAAGATAAAAAACTTATCAGCAGTCGTTTTAGATGAAAATGGAAGGGAATTAGAAACGTTCAAAG
>JBARCC010000042.1:0-17343 GCA_049793635.1 Maribacter sp.
CGTTTGATACCGATTTCCTTTAATTTTTTGAGGGTTTCCTTGGCAGCTTCGCGAGGGGTATCCATTAGGGCAATAACACCTATATATTCTTGGTTTTTCCGAATAAGCATCGTAGTATTTCCCCCACCTTCGAGGTCACGGACTTTCGTTATTATCTCTTCGGAAGGGGTGCTCTCATCAAGCCCTTCGTACAGGTCGAGGTTACCGACATAGATTTTGTCATTGCCCAATGACGCTTTTATACCTTTGCCCAGCACGGCTTCCAAATCGGTCGCATCAGGTATTTCCTCGCCTTTCAAACGTTCCTTGCCATCTCGAACCACTGCTTTTGCCAGAGGATGGTCACTTAGATTCTCTACGGCTACAGCTATTTTTAAAAGTTCGTTTTCAGAAATATCGCCAAGCGGGACCACTTCGGTAAGCTTGGGTTTTCCTTCGGTCAAGGTACCCGTCTTGTCAAAGGCAAGGGCGGTAATAACCCCCAAGTCTTCCAGAGGGCGCCCCCCTTTGATAAGCACTCCACCACGAGCGGCCCTCGCCACTCCACTCAATACCGCACTCGGGGTCGAAATCGCAAGGGCACAGGGGCTGGCAGCTACCAATACGGCCATAGCCCTATAAAAACTAGCACTAAACGGTTCATCGACGACCAAAAAAGCAAAGAGCAACAACACTACCAATACCAGTACGGAAGGAACAAAATATCTTTCAAATTTATCGGTAAGCAACTGGGTGGGCGATTTTTGGGTCTGGGCCTCATTCACCAATTTTACCAATCGGGACAGTGTTGAATCCTTTGCCTCTTTGATTACCTTAATTTCAAGCGTATTGTTGCCGTTAATAGTTCCTGCGAAAACTCGGTTTTCGTCCTTTATATCATCATCCTCTGAATAGTCCTTGCCGGAATCTTCCACAGGAACTTTATCTACTGGGACACTTTCCCCGGTAATGGGGGCTTGGTTGACACTGCTTTTACCATCAACAACAACGCCATCGGCAGATATTTTACTGTTTGGCTTAACTACAATAATATCGCCTTTACTCAACTTTTCAATACCAACTTCTTTGGTCTTCCCATCTTTTTTTAGCAAGGCCGTTTTTGGTGCTAAATCCGCCAAAGCCGCAATAGATTTTCGGGCTTTCTCCATCGCATAATGTTCAAGGGCGTGCCCCAGACTAAAAAGGAACAGTAACAAGGCACCTTCCGCCCATTCGCCCAAAGCAGCGGCACCGATAGCGGCGACTAACATCAAGAAGTCGATTTCAAAACCACCTTTGGCCACTGTCTGAATGGCTTCTTTAGCTGTAAAGTAACCTCCAAAAAAGTAAGCACCAATGTAAAGGGATAAACTCACCCAATCCGGTATTGATTGTACGTAGGAAAGGCCAAAACCAATACCCAGAAGCGTACCGCAAATGATGGCAAAAATAAGTTCGGTGTTCTTTCCAAAAATACCACCGTGGGCGTGTGCCTCACCTTCACCCTCCTTGTGGTCGTGTTCTTCGCCATCTTTGTGAACGTGGTCTTCGCTCTCGCCAACGTGTTGATTTTCTTCCTTGTCTTGAGTATCTTCGGATTGTTCTACACCGTTGGAAATTTCCATCTTTTGTAAATACACTTCTGTATCAACGGAAGGTTCAATAATAGTAAGCCCTTGTTTTTCTATTTTCTTTTTAATCGCCCCAAATCCTGTAATACCCTGATCAAATTCCACACGTATCATTCCTGAAGCAGATGCGGAAACTTCGAGAACTCCATCGACCTCCTTGACTGCTTTCTCGATGGTTCGGGCGTGACGGGTGTGGCGTATCCCTTCCACGGCTATTAGCCTATGCCCAAATTTATCCGTGATTTGGGCGCCAGTAGTCTCTGCCAGGGATTGTACCCTATCAAGGGAAATGACATCAGGGTCGTAATGGAAACAGAGTTGCGGAACACCGTCCGCTTTTTCATCGGATACGTGTACATTGTCAATGCCTTGACGTCCTTTTAGTTTATCGATGAGCCTCTTGACACAGGCATCTTTTTCGTCCGGCACCTGCGGAAGGATTACAGGAATGTTGATTTTTAGTTTTTTCATATCCTTAGTTGATTTGTATCCAGTTTTTTGCTTGTTCCTTATCCTGAAGGTCAAAATATTTGACTTCTGAACCGGTAAAGAAATCGGTGGCTTTGGCGGCCCATTTCTGCCATTTCTTATCTCCAACGAATGCCATTTTCCCATAATCCGATAG
Organism: Maribacter sp.; assembly: GCA_049793635.1. Lineage (GTDB taxonomy): Bacteria > Bacteroidota > Bacteroidia > Flavobacteriales > Flavobacteriaceae > Maribacter. The sequence continues at coordinate 2,236 of JBARCC010000042.1, forward strand.
ATGTGCGGCATCTACCTTTAAATCTGCCCATAAACCTTCAAGGTCATAGCCGTCAATATCTTCCAGTTCAAAGTAAAAGTCCACCTTATGGCCTTTTTCGATGATGTTGTGAGTGAGCGGATGGATTTTTTCAATATCCTTCTTTGTAATTTTACCGGTAATCTTGGTGGCAATCACGTTTTCATTTTCTATGTTCAGAATCTGTATCATTTTTCCAGTTTTAATTGCTTTAGGTTAAAATCATAGAATTAACACCCGTGTTGGGGCATTTTTATTTATTCAATTGTATAATGCTTTTCTTGTATAGAACATCAGGGCAAGACTGCTTCCCATAATACCAAACAGGGCATTTTTTAGGATTTGGTCCATATCCCTAAACCTTGCAGCTTGCCCGACTGCTTTTTTGAACAAATACCACCAGTTGCCCACATCAACACCTTGGTCATACTCGAACAGGGAAATGCCCAAAGGCTGTATGATGATTATGCCAACTGCGAACCCTAAAACAATAGCAATAAGAAGTCCTTGCCTGTTCAGTGCTCCTATTTTTTGATTTTGTAAGCCATTGGACGGTTTCATTTTCAGCTATTTCTCGGTTTAGAAATCAGATTGTCCAATTCCAAATATTTTTCTTTCATAAGACTTAAAGCAAAAGCTCCGGCAGATGCACTAAAAACAGAAAAGTCAAGCACTCCTTTAATTCCGGTTGAAAAAGTCATTGACACAGCAAATAGTAACAGTAGAAATCCGCTTAATTTTGCAAATAGTTCTGTTTTAAATCCTATTATCAAGAAAATCGCAAAAACAATTTCGGCTACGGTTGCCAAAATTCCGATTGTTGGGATTAGTGAATTCGGAATCCAAGGATTTATCATTTGGGTATAACTCAAGAAACTGTCCCAATTTCCCCAAACAGAAACTTCTTTGCTCCAAATTCCAAATCTATCGGCTACTGCTGATAAAAAACCGAATGAAATTGCTAATCGCAAAAAGACTTTAATAATTTTGGCATTCATATTTTTTATTTCTCGTTTCTAATTTCTGTAGAGTTCGGTTAAATGCAACGCAACCTGTTTTCCTGTGACCATTTTTTACAATTCTCAAAATCTTTCTCGCTTATTTTGCCTAATACAAAACGTCCCTCAGGAATTCGATTGCACAGTTTTGTTTATGGAATTTGGGATGAGGGTTATCCAGTGCTTCCAGTGTAAATCGCATTCCCCAAATTTTAATAGGAAATTATAGTTCTTTCGTTTAAATTAATTTAACTGTTTTAATTATTTTATTTCTCTATCCATTCCTTGGCTAATTTTTTTTCATCAGGACCGAAAAATTTAATATGCGCCTTTGTAAAGCGTATCAAAACTTCCGTAAACTGTTCTTGCCATTTGGCATTACCCGCTAATGCAACCCGTTTTAATCGTTCCTTATTTGGAAGTTTGATTTCAATACCTTTCCAATACGCACTTGAGGTCCAACCCTCAAAACTTTCCATCTCAATGTACCAGTACACTTTGTTGTGTGCCTGTATGTGGTCCTTTAATTGAGGTATCAAATTTTCATAATCTGTAGCATCCAACCTATTTTGAGCTACCATATATACCTTACATTCCTTTTTATAAATCGTCATCATTGTTCCAATTTTTTAATCAAAAATGGTTAATCCAAATCATCACTGCATTTCTCACAGACACCCTTTACCACAAGATTGATATCTTCTGCCACATAGCCTTCGGGCAGGTTTATCGTCGGAATTTTATGCTCGGTCAGGCACACCGTTTCACCGCAACTATTGCAATGAAAGTGTAAGTGAAGGTCGTTGCCGACCTCACATTCACAATTTTCCTCGCACAGGGCATATTTAACAATACCGGTGCCATCCTCAATTTGGTGCACGATTCCTTTTTCCTCAAATGTTTTCATAGTACGGAAAAGTGTGCTCCTTTCTGAACGTTCAAAATCCTTTTCGAGCTCGCCCAGGCTAATGGCCACGTTTAATTGCGCCAACCGTTTATAGGTCATCAAGCGCATTGCCGTAGGGCGGATGCCTTTGCTTTCTAAAAATTTTTCAACTTCTTGCATATTTACGTGATATTGTAGTTGATATTTTTTGCTTTGTTAAATGCTTCCCAACCTTCTTTTGCAGCGTATGGAACGATGAGCAAGGCCGCTACAGGATCTGCCCACCACCACTCCAGCCAGTTGACCAATAGCAATCCTGTCAATACGACCACTGTCTGGTAAAGACAAATAAAGGTGTCTTTTGCATCAGCCAATAGAGCTGGACTTTCCAGTTTGTTACCATATTTTCTTTTAAAATATATCAAGATAGGATTGACAACGAGCGAGACCAATAATATGACCAGTCCCAACGTGCTCCAGCTTGCGGTTTCCTTATTGATGAGCTTGGTAATGGAATCATAGGAAATGAAAATACAGATGAGCGTAAATGAAACTGCAATCACGTTCAAGGTAATTTTTTGTCTTCGTTTTACCTTTTCTTCATCGATGCCTTTGAGCTCGCCGTGCAGACGCCATCCAAGTGTTGCGGCACTTATCACTTCTATCGTGCTATCAAGTGCCCAACCTACGAGTGCGGAACTATTTGCTGTTATTCCAGCAATAAGCGAGACGACCACCTCTATAACGTCATAAATGACGTTCCAAATTTGAAGTGTTCTGGCCTGTTTTAAATTGGTTTTTCTTGTTGTTTCCATATTTTTATGGCTCTATTATTTTGTATCTTTTTGCTATCCATTTAAGCCTAATTATTTTTCTTCAACGCATTAATTACGAAACAATTAAATTTTGAATTGTTTTAAAGATTCCTCTGTTTTTATCTGAAAAGCATCTTCAATCTCAGACAAATAAATGATGCCATCACCAGGATCTGGGGTTTTGCCATTTTTGAGAATGATGTCTATTGCAGATTGTGCTTCCTCGTTCTGGCAAACGAGTTCCAATTTTACCACAGGGCTGTTTGTTACGTGAAAATCGAGTGAAGGTTTAGCTCCTTTTGCCTTGAAAGCCCCAGTTCCTTCTGCTTGTGACAGGGTCATACTTTTAAATCCGTTATCAGTCAGGGCTTCTATGATTCTTTGTATCCTGTTCGGTTTTACAAATGCTTTTATTTCTTTCATAATTATTTATTTTTAATCGATTTTGAACCGAGCCTATCCTTTAATTTTAACTAACTAAATAAGACGATAAACAGACTCGGAATCAAAACCATTGATTGTTATTGGATTAATGCCCGTGTTCCAGTTCACCCTTGACCATTTCCGAAGAAAGGGTGTAGGCTCCAACTGTGACTACCCTAATATTTTTTGCCATTTCTGAAGGAATATTGATTTCCACAAAGCCAAGGTCATTGACGCCTGTACTTACGGGGATTCTTCTAAATTTCACCGAGTTTTCTTCGGTCTCCTCATCCTCATCCACAGTGAAAATATAGGATTGTTCGCCTTCCTTGACAATGGCTTCCTCTGGAACGGCATATCCTGATTTTTGTCCTTCCGCAATCCTGCCTTCAACATACATACCGGGAAGCAATTCGCCATTTTTATTATCTATATCGGCGTGCACGTGCAAGGCCTTAGGGTCTTCCTCAAAGGTTTTACCGATGGAATGTACTTCTGCGGTCAACAATTCATCGGGTTTAGAAGCTACCGTAAAGATTATTTTCTGTCCTTCCTTTACCTTTGGAATATCCTTTTCGTACACTTTTAAGTCTAAATGGATTTTAGAATTATCGCTCACGGCGAACATCTTGGACTGTGGTGCCACATAGTCCCCAAGACTTACCATTACCTCGTCTACATAGCCCGATATTGGCGTAGTTATAGGTATTGCAGAGTAGATTTCTCCTTGCTCTACCTTGGATGCGTTAATTCCCAATAAACGTAGTTTTGACCTTAAACCGTTTACACTTGAGGTCGTGGAACGAAATTTTGATTGTGCCATCTGGAATTCCTTGCCTGAGGAAACACCTTTGTCGAACAATATTTTTTTTCGCTCAAAATCCTGCTTTAGGAATACGAGTTCATCGTTCTTTTCCTGATATTCCTGCTGCATACTTATAATATCAGGATGTTCAAGATAGGCAAGCACTTCACCCTTGCGCACTTTATCACCTTCTATAACCTTAATCGACCTAACATTACCACCCATAAACGGACTGATATTGGCCTTGTCTTGAGGGAAAAGTTCGAGTCTTCCTGTAACCTTGATATTGTTACCGAGATTACGTTTTTCCAACAGTTTGGTCTCAAGACCAACGGTTTCGATTTGGTCGTTGGTCAGTATTACCACGCCTTCCTGGCCTTCTTCTCCATTTTGTCCTTCATCCTCAACTTCCATTTTATCCGTCACCGCCTCGTTTTCTGAATGCCCTAATTCCGATTTGGGCTTGTCGTTGCAGCCAACCATAAAAAAGGTCATTAATGCTACACTTACTATTGCTATATTTTTCATTTTTTATTCTTTTTTTAGATTATAGGTTACCCAATTGGTATTGCAGCTCAATAAACTGCTGGTTATACTGATTTATAAACTGTAAATGGTTTTGTTTTATCCTAATGGCACTGTTGAGAATGGTGATATAGTTCACATAATCAATTTCACCTTCCTTAGAGGCCAGTTCTGCCGTTGCAATCTGTTCCTCGGCCAATAGCAAGGCACCTTCCTGATAGTAGTCAAGTGTTTTTTGGGTCTTTTCCAGCGATTTTATGAGCTGTGACACCCTACTTTCGGTCATCGCCTTTTGTTCGAGATACTGGTTCTCGGCAACCATAGCATCAGCCTTGGCCGCCTTTACCCTTGATTTCTGGGGAAAGAACCAAAGCGGTATGCTGATACCTGCCTGATAGGTATAGAACCCTGAAGCATTATCTACCTCTTGACGGCCATAGGTAAGGTTGAATTGTGGCAGGAACTGTGATTTCTCGACCCCGATATTGGCTTTGCTTACTTCCGCATTTTGCATAGCATATTGAAGCAAAGGATTATTGGCTGCGGAAGCCGAATCCAAATTGGCCAAAAAATCCATCGGTTCATAGAGCTGACCGACCGTTTCTATTTCTTGATCTATGCCCAAATACTGCTTCAATGCCCTTTTTGCAATTTCAATATCATCATAGGCTTGCTGCCTTAAGACCTGAATCTGTTGATATTCTGAAGAAGCGGCAATAAATTCCAGCTTGCCAGTTTCCCCTGTATCATAGCGCAATTCGGCAGCGGTCCTAAAGTTGGCATAAACACTGTCCAACTGTTCCGCAAACCGCAGTTGTGCCTTGTTATAGTTGATACGGTCGTAAGCCTGCATCACATTACGGATCAATTGCTGTTCGTTGACGGCGTAGAACTTTTCGCCCAGTTCGACCCGTTCTTTGTAGAACTTGGATTTTGAAAAACCGGAAAGTAAATCAATATTTCCCTGTTGTACCCCAATTGTGGTCTGTACACCGGGAAAGTCATTGCCCGCTTCTTCCTTCCCCGTAAAAATCTGCGTATTCCCCAAATCGAAGCTAGTGCCTTTCATCGCCTGTTCACGCTCAATAAAAGCTTGGCTTTCCTTTAGGGAAGGATAATTCTCCTTGGCCATAGATATGGCTTCTTCCAAAGTAAGGGTTTGGGCCAACTGATTGTCCTGTGCATTTGCTGAATTTGGGGTTAAAAGCCCTCCCAAACTCAATAATACAATAATAACCGTTGTGCCTTTGTTAATGTAACTTACATCGCCACCATTCTCCTTCTTTTCTTTTCGGGATTCAAGCCAATAGTATAATACGGGTAGAACAACAAGCGTTAAAAACGTCGCTGTAAGTAATCCACCAATAACCACCGTTGCCAATGGTCGCTGCACTTCCGCACCCCCAGAGGTAGAAATAGCCATTGGGATAAAGCCCATAATGGCTGCCGTTGCAGTAAGCAAAATTGGACGTAAGCGTTCGTGCGTTGCTTCGTATATTCGTTTTTTTAAGTCTGTCATTCCACTTTCTTTTAATTCATTGAATTTGTTTATCAGTACCAATCCATTTAAAACCGCAACTCCAAAGAGCACAATAAAGCCTACGCCTGCGGAAATACTAAAAGGCATTCCCCTTATCCAAAGGGCAAATACGCCACCAATGGCCGCCAAAGGCACTGCCATATAAATCATTAGTGATTGCGAGAATGAACTCAAGGCAAAATAGAGTAATATGAATATTAGGAAAAGTGCAATAGGCACTACAATCATTAATCGGTCTGAAGCACGTTGAAGGTTTTCGAACGAACCTCCGTAGGTTACAAAATAACCAGGTGGCAGTTTCACGTCCGTTTCCAATTTTTGCTGTATTTCCTCGACCATCGACTTTACATCACGTCCACGAACATTGACACCCACGGAAATACGACGAGAGGTGTTGTCCCTTGAGATTTGCATTGGTCCTGGCTTATAACTGATTTCCGCCACTTCCTTTAATGGTACTTGTGCTCCGTTTGGTAGGTCTATGTAAAGATTTTTAAGGTTATTGATATCTTGTCTAAATTCCTTTGCCAATCGGATGACCACATCAAATCGTTTTTCGCCCTCAAAAATTACGCTCGCTTGTTCGCCTGCAAAGGCAGCACTTACATAATCATTCAATTTATCGATGGTCACGCCATATTGTGCCATTTTTGCCCGATTGTATTCCACTGTCATTTGAGGTAAACCGCTTGTAGCCTCAACATTTAAGTCTGCCGCTCCGGGAACTGTTCTGATGACCGCAGCAATTTCCTGTACCTTGTCTGCTAAAACGCCCAAATCTTCTCCGTACAATTTAATTGCCACATCCTCACGAACACCCGTAAGCAATTCATTAAAACGAAGTTCTACAGGTTGTGTAAAAACGAAATTTACGCCGGGAACTACTGAAATTTTTTCTTGGATTTTTTCTATAAGTTCTTCTTTACTATCTGCGGAAGTCCATTTACTCTTATCTTTTTCAAGAATAATGTAACTATCGGCAATGTCCATAGGCATTGGGTCTGTTGGTATTTCAGCCACACCAATCCTTGAGACTACCGTTTTTACTTCGGGAAATTCATTGATTAAATTTTGAAGTTTCTTTGAAGCCTCAATCGACTCGGTAAGACTGCTCCCCGGTTTTATCAAAGCTTGAAACGCAATATCGCCCTCATCAAATTTAGGTATGAATTCGCCACCCATATTACTGAAGATAAATCCTGCTATTAATAATAAGGTAACTGCGCCAATAACGACACCTGCCCGAAAACGAAGTGCAAAATTGAGCAATGGTACATACGCTCTGTTTAGACCCGACATTATTTTATCACTGAACCTATCAATTTTATTTTCAAACTTGGCAAACCAACTATTCTGATTTCTTGTAGGTTTAAGGAACATTGCAGAAACCATTGGCACATAAGTAAGACAAAGAATAATAGCACCTAAAACTGCAAACCCAAAGGTAAATGCCATTGGACGGAACATTTTTCCTTCTACACCGGTTAAGAATAAAATTGGCGTAAAGACGATAAGAATAATCAATTGTCCGAAAAATGCGGAATTCATCATCGTACTTGCAGATTCATAGGCAATTTCGTCCATTTCAGCCTGCTCGATAACCTTAGTTGATTTTTTCATCCGTTGATGAATATGGAAAACCATTCCTTCTACAATGATTACCGCACCATCAACGATGATTCCAAAATCTATTGCACCCAAGGACATTAAATTTGCCCATACACCGAATTGTTTCATCAAAATAAATGCGAACAATAGGGATAAAGGGATTACCGAAGCCGTAATCAAACCACCACGGAAACTTCCCAACAATAGCACCAAGACAAATATCACAATTAATGAACCTTCTATGAGGTTTGTTTGTACTGTGCTTGTGGTTCTTCCTATCAATTCACTTCGGCTTAAAAACGGTGCTATATAAACACCTTCTGGTAGGGATTTTTGAATCTCATCGATACGTTTTTGCACATTTTCTATTACAGTACCCGGGCTTTCGCCTTTTAGCATCAAAATCTGTCCGCCTACAGATTCGTGGCCATCTTGGGTAAATGCACCATAACGCACTTGATTACCGTAGCCTACTTTTTCCGCGACATCCCGGATTAAAACAGGGCTTCCATTTTGAGTCGTCACAACCGTGTTTTCCAAATCGGCGATACTACGTGCCAATCCCTCGCCACGGATAAAATTGGCTTGGTGGTTTTTTTCAATATAAGCTCCACCGGTATTGGCATTGTTCACCTTAAGGGCTTCAAAAACCTGGTTCATTGTAATGCCAAAACTTTTTAGTTTATCTGGATTTATGGCTACTTCGTACTGTTTTACATAACCTCCAAAAGCATTGACCTCGACGACTCCGGGGACTAATGCCATTTGGCGTTTTACAATCCAATCTTGGATGGTACGAAGCTCCATTGCGTCATATTTTTCCTCATAACCATCTTCTACTTTTAAGGTGTATTGAAAAATCTCGCCCAAACCTGTTGTTATGGGTGCCATAAAAGGTGTGCCGAAACCTTCAGGGATTTCTCCGGCAACTTCGGTTAATTTCTCTTGTACCAATTGCCTAGGAAGATAGGTTCCAGCCTCATCCTTAAAGACAATGGTAACTACAGAAAGACCAAAACGGGACACCGAACGTAGTTCGATAACGTCAGGTAGATTTGCCATTGCCAATTCTACGGGATAGGTAACAAATTGTTCTATATCTTCTGTTCCTAAATTTGGGGCAACTGTTATAACCTGTACTTGGTTGTTGGTAATATCGGGTACGGAACCTAGGTTTATTGTGGCCATAGACCAAATGCCCGTGCCGACAAGTGCCACTATAAAGAGTCCAATAATAAATTTATTATTAATGGAATATGAAATGATTTTGTTAATCATAGAAAAAGTATTAATTCAGTTTAAACCTCGCAATGCAATTAGATGCAATGCGTTTATAATGCAATGCTTACTTTGAAAAGCATCACGTAAGGATATAGCTATCCTTAAAAAACTGAATTATACTTTAGGGGGTTGGAAAGGCGATTCCAGATATCTGGAAGTGAGGTTTACATTATGTAAGTTAAACTGTTTTTTTCCTTCAAACTTTAGTTGATTGGTTAAAGCCGAATTGTTGTTCGCAATAATTAATACTAAAGGGTGACAACATTGATTATGGGGATGAACTGGTGTATTCTCCTTATCTGGGTTATTATGATGCCCTTCCTTTTTTGCATCACTGTCAATGTAATCTTCAACTACATATTCAATGAAAGAGTCGCCATAAACTTTATGGTCTTGATAATGGGTAATAATACTTGAAATTTCTTTAATTGGACCACAAAAGTCCATATCTATGCTAATCCCTTGAAAAAAGAATAGAAACGACATGGATATGGAAACAAGTATTTTCATAAAGTTTGACAAAGATACAAATTAATCGATGCACAGTTTGTGCAAAGATTAAACTGAATTATGCCCGTGGTGGCTGTAAAAGGGAAAGTGAAATATCCTTGCCCAAACTGTCGAAATGGGCAAAATTTACTAACGAAATAGTAGGCTGGATGGGTTCAAAAATCGCCAAACGGAAATCGATGGTGTGCGAATGACGGCAGTGGCATTGGCAGAAAGGGGAACACAGTTCGCAGTCTTGGCCGTGTTCGCCATCGTATTCCATTACAGTAACGACCTCTGTGCCATCTTCAACAGCACTGGCATCGCTACAAGGCACAAAATTGAGTGCCAGAAAGTAGATGGATAATATGATTGCCAAAAATTTCACGATGCAAAGATAAAGGAATTATAGTGCAACTGTGTTGCAAAGAAATGATGGAAAAAGGGCAACGTTCGTAAGAACGCTATTAAATTAAAATATTAGACAATAAACGTAAAAACTTTAGTCATTAGCACTTATCCGCCAAATCGTATGTGTTTTATCATCGGTTACCAATAATGAGCCATCTTGAGTGACTATAGCACCTACCGGCCTACCGTATACTTCGTCCTCTTGGGGATCGACGATAAAACCGGTCAGAAAATCCTCTTCGGGCCCGGATGGCTTTCCGTTTTCAAAGGGAATGTAGATGACCCGGTAGCCTGAAAGTTTTTCTTTGTTCCAAGAGCCGTGCTGTACGACAAAGGCCCCTCCATGATATTTTTCCGGGAAACTATTTCCGTCATAAAAGACCAATCCCAAGGAAGCGGTGTGCGATTTTAGGGCATAATCGGGAATCAAGGCTTCGCCCCTTCTCGTGGGTTGTTCGATTTTAACTCTCGGATCTTCATGTCCGAAGTAGGTATAGGGCCATCCGTAAAAACCATCTTCTTGAACGCTGGTCAGATAGTCGGGTACCAGAAAGTTGCCCAATCCATCGCGTTCGTTGACCACCGTCCATAGAACTTTTGTTTCGGGTTCCCAGTCCATCCCTACGGGATTTCGAAGACCAGAAGCAAATATTTCCAGTTCCGAGCCATCGGTGTTGCAACGTAGAATATTTGCCTTTAGCAGCTCCTTTTCGATTCCTTTCTCGGCGATGTTGCTCCCACTTCCCACAGCAATATAGATTTTCGATTCGTCTTCATTCGTTATGATGTTTCGGGTCCAATGTTGATTGGCTTTTCCAGCGGGCAGGGTGGCTATTTTTTCTCCTTTGGCGGTAATGCTCATCTGTCCTTCTTTATACGGATATCGCATCAATGCATCGGTATTTGCCACATAAAAAGAATCTCCAATGAGTAACATACCGAAAGGTTGGTTCAAGCCAACGTGAAGAAAGGTTTCCCGAACATCGGGCATTCCATCCTTGTCCGTATCGCGGAGCAGGGTAATTAGGTCGGCGCTGTTTGACAGGTTCTTTGATTTACCGGCACCGATAAGCCATGCCCCTATCTGCTTGAAAACTCCGTAATTGGAATTGCTCTGGGCCACGAGAATATCGCCGTTGGGAAGCTCGTACAACCAACGTGGGTTTTCAAAGCCATCGGCGTATTTGGTAACCGTAAAACCTTCCGGTGCTTTAGGCGTTCTGCCATTTTCCCAGCCTAGAACATTTGAAAAGTTCGAAACGGATTTCGTAGCGAACGGTTCTGGAAGTGAATCTATCGCTTTATCCTGTCCCAAGCCGTAGGCGGATATAATAAGGCTAAAAAATACTGCTAAAGTTCTCATAATGTTCGAATTTGATTGTTGATAGTCAAATCAAAATCAACCTTCCTTGTTTTCCAAGACTAATCTTGCTACTCAGTTAGGTTTCGTGTTTCTTCGTCTAGCTTTCCTTCAAATTTTGGCAGTGGCCTGTTTTTCTGTTCCTCTTCCGTTTCTACTACACCATTTTCATTGATATCGTTTATCAGCCATTCCATTTCCATAATTTCCCTACGTTGTGCCTTTATAATTTCGTCGGCGAGTTTCCTTACCCGTATATCCTCAATTTGAGAACGCTCACTTGTCAAAATAGCGATGGAATGGTGTGGGATCATACCTTCCATATAGTCAACGCCCGTCACTGTTACCTGACTTCTAACCAAACCAATACCACTAGCAATCAATAAGATACCCAAACAAATTATTGCTATGTTCACTCCCCGATTTTTGTACATACCCAGCATAAACAGAAGCATTATAATGGTCATGGATCCGGCCATGATTAGAGTCATAAAAAACCTTGTTTCACTAAACCAAAAGTGATCAATAATTTGGTAAGAATTTGTGTACATTAAAAAGAACATTGCCACCATTGCGGTAGCGATCATTCCGAAAAATTTACCATAGTTGTTACCGCTTTCTTGTTTGTTTTCCATCTTTTTAGATTTTATAAATTAATAGTTTTGATTGTTATTGTTTAAAATTAAATTCTTGTAAGAGTGCTATCCTCTATACAGGCTGAATATTTATGGATGCTCAGGCCTGTGAGGACGATTTGATCTTATGTTTTAATTACCCAAAGTTCATATAACTGTTATGAGTATTTAACGCTAACCGACTTTCTGTGGCTGGATTGAATACTGGCTATTTTGCAGCGCCTCTTGTAAGTTTTCTAACGGCACCTCATATTGGGACTCTACGGTTGCTTCCGCATCTTCCAAATCGACCGACACATCGGCGACGCCCGTTACGTTCAAAAGTGATTTTTTTACATGGCCGCGACATCCGTTGCAGCTCATTCCTTCGATTGAATATGTTTTTTTCATTTTCTTGGATTTTTAATCTGTTACTTTTCTATTACTTCTTCAACCAAACCGCAGTCCATCATCTTTTCCCTGACACGTGGATTTTTGATTTCCGGAACGTTCGACACCATACTCGTCCCCAAAACTTTCTGTGAGGTATTTGGCCACTTTATTAGTCCGGTAGAGTTCCTTGACTTTTTGAGGTGTAATTACCTTTACGCTCTGCTTCTTTTTACCTTCCAAACAGGAGGTCAGCACTAAAAATGGGGCTGGAAATACAGCTGTTCTAAAAATAATTTTCATCTTGCTGTATATTTGAGGTTTCATATTTCACTAACATATCCTTGCAGGCAGCCGCACATTTTCTACAGGCTTCCGCACATTCCACACAATGTTGGTATTCGTGTTTTTCACATTCCGTGGCACATGACGTACAGAGCCTATGGCAATACTTTAGCAGGTCGCCAATGTCTTTGTAGGTCGTGGCCAGTATCTTCGCGGTCGTATTGCAAATTTCGGCGCATACGCGATTGGTGCGAATGCAGTCTACGATAGAGGCGACGTCATCTTCATCCAAGCAGGCATCGGCACAACGATTACACTGAACAACACAATTGTTCAAGGTTTTTATTAATGTCATTGAATTATCCATGATTGTTTTTAGATTTATCCGCTGTTTGGCCTTACCTATTAAAAAAGACAACTTTGCCAAAGTTTTACTAAAAATATCATTCGAAACCGTATAGGGTTGCCGTAAAAGATTTCATTTTTAATTCTATTAGAAAACCAGTTAAGTTATATTGAAATGGTTCTGCTGTGGAGGTCAAAATCAAATTCGATGTTTGAACTATTCTGTGGGGGAGGTAAAAAGTTGGGGATATTTTTTTATAAAGCTTTGGGCAAATAACTGCTCTTCATAAGATTATCAAAAAAATAGAAACCACAAAGGCCGCCCTCTTCGAGGAAGACCTTTGTGGCTTCAATAATTGAAAAGCTTTTATCTAACCAGGTCCAATATTTTAAAAATTATCAGCAACAACATCAATCCCAAAAACCTTCGACCGCATCGCCCAGGTCATAGACTTCTACGCCCTTAATCCGTTTTAAAAGGATGCTGCTCGCCGCTGCGCTACGATATCCGCTCGAACAGTGAACCACCGGATTAGGTTGTAGTTCACTTCCACTTCATACGCTGCAACCTAACCGCATTCAATATAGCTAATAATGCTACGGCTACATCTGCAAAAAACCGCTTCCCACATCGTTGCCAAACCACCAGCTCATAAAATCAACACGATGACTTAAACACCAAATCCTATAATGATATTCTGCCATACAATTTTTCGAGTAGAACGACTTATTTTAATGGCTTTGACCACTTTGGAAGGTTGGTCGGTTTGGATGATTACGTCTGCGGTTTCTATAGCCACATCGCTTCCCAAACCACCCGTTGCAATACCAACATTACTTGCGGCTAAAACAGGTGCATCATTGATGCCATCATTTACTAAATTTACATTTTTATTTTATCGAATAAAATTTTGAATTGATTCGGTTAACGTTTTCCTCATAAAACATCTTTTTTTGATAGTAAAAGAATAGTACTCACCTCTAAAAAGATGTAATTATGAAAAGTAAACTACTTTGCACAATACTGTTCCTTGGATCTCTTCTTTATAGCTTCTCTCAAGAATCCGTAGGGCTCGAATTAGTAGCCGATAACTTTGTCTCTCCTGTGGCCCTTGTCGAATCACCTGATGATTCTGGAAGGTATTTTATTGTGGACCAGGTGGGAGTCATAAACATTTATTCGCCCAAAAGCGGTGTTCTCCCTACTCCTTTTTTGAACTTGAAGGATAAAATAGTTTCCCTAAAGGACGAACATGAAGAACGTGGGCTTTTGGGACTGGCCTTCCATCCAGATTATCGGGACAATGGAAAGTTCTTTGTTTACTATAGTGCTCCATTGAGCGATGATGGACCTGAAAACTGGGACCATACCAGCCATATTTCCGAATTTCGTGTGTCTCAGAATAACCCCAATCAAGCCGACAGGTCTTCGGAGCGAATAATTCTGAAAGTGCATCAGCCACAGGACAATCATAATGCCGGTAATATTGCTTTTGGGCCCGATGATTATCTGTACATAGCTCTAGGGGACGGCGGGGGCGCCAACGATATTGACAGAGGCCATGTGCCTGATTGGTATGGCGAAAACGCTGGTGGTAATGGCCAGGATGTAGAACAGAATCTTCTGGGAAGCATTTTACGTATTGATGTGGATGATGAATTTTCCACCTATGGAATTCCTGAGGATAATCCCTTTATTGACAAAGCTAGCATGGATGAGATTTATGCTTACGGCCTACGGAACCCTTTTAGATTTTCCTTTGATCTTAAAGGAGAGAATGAACTAATTGCTGGAGATGCTGGACAAGTTTCTTGGGAAGAAGTAAGTATAATTACTAAAGGCGGCAACTATGGTTGGAACGTAAAGGAAGGAACCCATTGCTTTAACGCCTATAATAACGATAAGAGTAAAGAAGAATGCCCCGACGCGGATAAAATGGGTCAGCCCCTAATTGATCCCGTGATTGAGTTTAAACAAGGAGGAACTGATCAAGGTGGAAAAGGCCTTGTTGTAATAGGCGGACATGTTTATAGAGGAGATATGATTCCCCCACTGGAAGGCAATTATATATTTGGTACTTGGACTCAACACCACGGCAAGCCTGCGGGAGCAATTTTTGTGTCGGATAGACAGGAATCGGATTCCGGAATGTGGAATTTTGAGGAACTAAAATTAAATCAACAACAGGGACTCGGTCATTTTCTTTTGGCATTTGGCCAGAACAACGAGGGTGAAGTATTTGTTCTTACCACCGACGAGCCCGGTCCTGTAGGTAATACCGGAAAGGTTTATCAGTTGGTAAAAGGTGAATGAT
>JBARCC010000043.1:0-2442 GCA_049793635.1 Maribacter sp.
TTCTGCGGCAACTTAATACGTATGGTTTAATCGGTGTGAATATTTCGGTTACCTCCCTGTCGGAAAAAACAAGAAGAATTCTTGAACCAAGAACGACCACCATTAAAAAACGATTGGAAGCGATCAAAATACTTTCTGATCATGGAATACCGGTAAATGCGATGTTGGCACCCATCATACCCGGGATCAATAGTCATGAAATTCTGGGGCTCGCCAAAGCAGTTTCCGAACATGGCGCTGTTTCTATGGGCTTTACCGTAGTTCGGCTTAATGGGGCAATCGGTGAGATTTTCACGGATTGGATACGAAAGACATTACCCGATAAGGCCGAAAAGGTATTGGATCAAATTCGTGAGTGCCATGGAGGCACACTGAACGACAGCAGGTTTGGTATTCGAAGTAAGGGTGAAGGCAAAATCGCCACCCAAATTCACGACTTAATGGATTTGGCCAAGCGGAGGTATTTTAAAAATAAAAGTTTCCCGAAACTGAATACCCAATTGCACGAAGCTTATAAGGAAGGGCAATTGAAATTACTTTGAGTTCGTCTGGTGTGCTATAACGGTTGATTTGATAACCACCTGCATCGGTCAATCTTTCTTTTTATAATGGTTTCATGAACATGTCGGCAGGTCATTTTTATTGATATCCAATGGCGCATTAAAGCCAAAGGTGCGTGTCGTAACCTATCGGTCAGTCGGCCGCATGTGTATATACTACGTTGCCATTGAAGATGGTCATCATAATTTTAGTCGCTAAAAGTTTATGTTCATCCACGGCCATCAAGTCTTGGTCATATATGGTAAAGTCGGCCAGTTTCCCTACCGTAATGGAACCTTTCATGTCCTCTTCGAAAGCGCCATATGCAGCGTCTAGGGTATAAGAGCGCAATGCTTGTTCCCGGGTCATTTTTTGCGCGGGCTCATAGCCACCTTCGGGC
This sequence comes from Maribacter sp., assembly GCA_049793635.1. Lineage (GTDB taxonomy): Bacteria > Bacteroidota > Bacteroidia > Flavobacteriales > Flavobacteriaceae > Maribacter. The sequence goes on from JBARCC010000043.1 coordinate 941, forward strand.
GTTCCTTTAAGGGTTTTTCGGCTTACGCTTGCATAAAAACTTGCAATGGGGTTCAAAGGTTCTACAGGTACATCCGTACCGTTCACAATAGGCACACCTGTTTGGAGCAACGCTTGCCACATGTAGGCGCCTTCGATGATGCGCTTCTCTCCCAAACGATCAATGGCCCATGGCCTATCTGAAGACATGTGCACGGCTTGCATGGCGGGGATAACACCAAGTTGCGCAAATCTTGGAATATCATCGGGGTGTAAATGTTGCGCATGTTCGATGCGGAAACGATGGTCGTTGGTCACGTTCGGGAGTTCGGTGAAAGCAGCTTCATATCTATCGAGAATTTCCCTATTGGCACGATCACCAATAGCATGTGCACATACTTGAAACCCGTTTTTCAATCCGTTCAGCGAAGTCTCTTTAACAAACTCCATCGGTAAGGTTTCATGGCCGAAATGTCCAGGCCTATCCGTATAGGCCTCTAAAAGCCAAGCTCCCCGCGAACCTAGTGCCCCGTCACAATTCAGTTTTACAGAGCGTATGGTCAATAGGTGATCGGGATCTACCCTTGGTCCTTTCGCGTACCATTCTTGAAGCAGGTCCTTGTCCCATCCTGTTAGCATGGCATACAGACGTATTTTCATTTTATCCGTAGCTTTCATTTCATCGTAAAGTGCTATGGTCTCCCTACCTATGCCCGCATCATGAAAACCTGTGATGCCATTTCTATGGCAGGCCGCTACAGCAAGTTCGAAAGCTTTGCTATTCTTTTCTGGAGTGCTTTCAGGAATATGTTGGGTAATTAAGGTCATGGCACGCTCATTGAAAATGCCGGTCGGCCTGCCCAAGGCATCACGCATGACCTCGCCACCTTCTACTTCAAATTTATCGATGCCATCTTTGGACAGGATTTCCACCCCGGCAATTTCCATGGCCTTGGCATTGGCAAAACCGGCATGGCCGCTGGCATGGCTCAAATATACCGGATTTTCGGGCGACACTTCACTCAATTGGTAATGCGTCTGAAATCCATTCACGGTATCGGCAGGCATTTGGTCCCATTTGCTTTGGTGCCATCCCCTGCCGATGATCCATTCTCCTGGCTTTACCTTTTTCACCTCTTCTGCCACGGCATCTACAATTTGCTGGTAGCTAGAAGTGTTCATAAGATCAAGGTTGAGTTCGTTGTATCCCAATCCCATAAAGTGACCGTGGCCCTCTATTAAGCCAGGCGTCATGGTTTTACCAGCTAAATCGATGATTTGGGTTTGATCATCTTTGTACATTTCAGCTTCGGCGAGGCTGCCAGCGAAAAGAATGGTATCGCCATGGGTGGCCACTGCTTCCACCCTAGTTTGCGTGGAGTCTACGGTATAGATGGGCCCTCCATAGATCAAGACCGTTGCGGGGGTTCTTTTTGGGTCCGTACAAGCTGCTAAAAAGAGCAAACAAAAGGCTATGCGGTAAACAATGAATTTATTTGTGGTCATGGTTGGGTTATTTAGTAT
>JBARCC010000044.1:0-6585 GCA_049793635.1 Maribacter sp.
CGCGAAATGTAGTATTGGCCGGCCAAGGTGGTACCGCTAAATTTATCCAGGAAGGCACGTATAAATACATACCGTACCACCGCCTGTTCAGACGTACCGAGTTTTTTGACATCGAAGGATATGGGCGTTTTGAAGGCTATGCCAATCGTGATTCCTTGGGATATAGGGAGGCGTATGGCCTGCAAGATGCATTGACCATTTACAGGGGAACCATGCGTCGTATCGGCTTTTCAAAAGCCTGGAACATGTTCATTCAACTTGGGGTAACCGATGACTCCTATACCATTGAAAATTCGGAGACCATGAGTTATCGGGAGTTTATCAACCTGTTTTTGCCCTACTCCCCAACGGACTCCGTAGAATTGAAACTCAGGCACTACTTAAAACTGGACCAAGATGATATTCGTTGGGATAAACTCATCGAGTTAAACCTGTTCGATGACACCAAATACATTGGCCTACCCAATGCAACCCCTGCACAAGCGCTGCAGAAAATTCTTGAGGATAGCTGGACCCTTAAAAAGGAAGAGAAGGACATGGTGGTCATGTACCATAAGTTTGGGTATGAGCTGAATGGAAAAAAGAAACAAATAGATGCAAAGCTTGTCGTGCTTGGCGAAAACCAGACCCATACCGCAATGGCGAAAACGGTAGGTCTTCCGGTAGCCATCGCGGCCCTAAAAATTCTTAACGGGAAGATTACCACTCCCGGCGTTCAGATTCCCATTACCAAAGAGGTCTATGCACCGCTCTTGGAAGAGCTGAAGTCTTTTGGCATCCATTTCAAGGAATATGAAGTACCGTATTTGGGCTATAACCCAAATTCTGTAATTAGTTAGGGTAATTCTTATATCGATTTGAAAGCAATTCGGTATTTTTATGGCATACTACTTCGGTACCGGCACACATCATTTTCAAAGGAATTTAATATTTGATTTCGACGTCATCATCGTAGCTTTAAATCTCTATTATCGAGTCAAATTTGACATCAAATCATGAAAGACACCTCTAGCCTAGCCAAGATTGATGGTATTGACAAACAAATCCTCCGTTTTTTAATGGAAGATGCCCGGAAACCTGTTTTGGAGATTGCCCGTAGCATTGGTATCTCGGGTGCGGCCATTCACCAGCGTTTACGAAAATTGGAAGCATCGGGGCTATTATCGGGTTCAAAATTTGTCATCAATCCTAAATCGCTGGGGTATACCACAATGGCCTATATCGGCATTTATTTGGACAAGGCCATGAGCAATCCTAAGGCGGTGAAACAGCTGGCGAAAATTCCAGAAGTATTGGAGTGCCACTATACCACTGGAAATTGGTCTATCCTCATCAAAGTACTTTGTAGGGACAACGAACATTTAATGCAGGTTTTGAATAAGGAAATTCAACAGATCGAGGGAGTGTCCAGAACGGAGACCTTTATTTCCCTAGCCCAACAAATCGACCGGCAAATCACGATTTAATTCGAGAAGAGCAATACTTCGATACCATCATTGTTCGGTTGAATGGTATCGACTTCGGTAAAACCTAACTTGGTCAGAAGTTGGATGGACCTAGAATTGGTTTCCATACAAATCGCAACTATTTTTTTCAGAGCCAAGGAGGATTTCCCATAATCAAGTACACCGCTTGCCGCTTCAAAAGCATACCCTTTTCCCTCATAGGAGGGAAGTAGGGCAAAACCCAAATCCACATGGTCCAAATATCCACGCTTTAGAAAACCACAGAGTCCAATCGCTGTTCCATCTGGTTTTAAAGAAATTTTTAAGAGACCATGGCCATAGGTATCGTAAGACGAAATAAGACGCTCTCGGATATACTCCCTTGCATCTTCCAAGGACTTAATTTCCTTGTCCCCGATATATGTTAACCAACTGGGACTATTCACCAGTTCGTAAATGAAGTTGGCGTCGGTAAGTTCAACCTTTTCCAAAATTAGCCGTTGGGTTTCAATGTTTTCCATACCTATACTTCCACAGAAGAAAGGAGGGTGCCTAAAAAGTTGGTGACGCTGTCGATTCGAGTGAAGTCGATAACTTTACCCTATTGAATGCATCTCGACTCCGCTCGATGTGACCGTAATTTCATACTTTTTTTTAGACACCCTCTTCAACGTTTTACCCTGCGCAGACGCTAGTCCCTTCCACCAAAAACTTGAAGGCCCCAATAGACTAAAGTAGCCAACGAACCGATCGCCGCTACCAAGTAGGTTCGTGCGGCCCATTTTAAGGCATCTTCCGAACCTTTGTATTCTTGCGGTGTGACCACATTTTTATTCTTCAACCAGGCCAACGCCCTATTGCTTGCATCATATTCTACCGGCAAGGTGATGAAGCTGAACAGCGTAGCGAAACCCATCATGACCAACCCTGCCACGGCGACCCAGTAGCCTAAACCGATACCTGCAGCTGCCCCTAACATGAGTCCGCCAAAAACTACCCAGGTAGACATTCCAGAAGTAACACTTACAATCGGTACTAATTTAGAACGCATGCCCAACCACTCGTAGGCCTGTGCATGTTGTACCGCGTGCCCACACTCGTGCGCCGAGACCGCGGCCGCAGCGGCATTTCTTTGACTATACACCCCTTCACTCAGGTTCACCGTCTTATTTTTAGGGTTGTAATGGTCGGTAAGCATGCCTGCGGTAGAAACTACTTTGACATCGGTAATGCCATGGTCTGAAAGCATTTTTTCGGCAATCTCGGCGCCACTCATACCATTTTGCAAGTGCACCTTTGAATAGTGCTTAAATTTGCTTTTAAGCTTATAACTTACCAGCCAACTTACTAGCGCTATCGCCCCTATCAATATATAATATCCCATCATAACGTTTCAATTTTTAAATCCATTAAATATAGTAAAGATATACCCTCAATAGCATATCCCAAATCATAAAAGCAAAAACCCCGCCAAAATCCAAACGGACTTTTCGGGGTCTTCATATACTGACAAATTGTACGTTCTAGGCGGTTACTTCCTCCCAGCCAAAGGCCTCAATAATTTCTTGGTACACCACCTCCCCTTCGACGATATTTAGTCCCTTTTTTAAGGAAGCATCCTGTTCGCAGGCTATCTCCCAACCCAAATTTGCCAATTTAAGGGCATAGGGCAAGGTAACGTTCGTAAGGGCCATGGTTGACGTACACGGAACCGCACCGGGCATGTTCGCTACGGAGTAGTGTACCACATCATCTATAATATAAACCGGGTCTTCATGGGTGGTAGGCCTGGTCGTTTCCACACAGCCCCCTTGATCCACGGCTACATCTACGATAACCGTACCGGGCCGCATTTCTTTTAACATGTCTCGGGTAATTAGATTTGGCGCCTTGGCACCTTTTAGCAATACGCCCCCAATAATTAAATCATGATTTTTTATATGCTTTCTGATGTTGAACTCATTACTGAACTCCGTTACCACGTGCGGCGGCATTACATCGTTTACATACCGTAAGCGTTTCATGTTAATATCCAAGATGGTCACATGCGCCCCCAAACCTGCTGCCATTTTAGCAGCCTGTATTCCCACAACTCCTGCACCTAGTACCAACACTTTTCCTGGGGCAACGCCGGGCACCCCTCCTAAAAGAACTCCGCGCCCTTTAACCGGTTTTTCCAAATATTTGGCGCCCTGCTGTATGGCCATTCTACCCGCAACCTCTGACATAGGCGTCAATAACGGCAAGGTACCTTCTTCATCCTCCACGGTTTCATAAGCGATACAGATGGCTTTCTGCTTGATCATGGCCTTCGTTAGTACCTCGCTCGAGGCAAAGTGGAAGTAGGTGAATACTATTTGCCCTTGTTGTATTAAATCATACTCCTCCGCTATAGGCTCCTTTACCTTTACGATCATTTCACTCATGGCATATATCTGTCCTATCGTATCCAACATTACGGCACCCGCCTGTTGGTAATCCTGATTGTAAAAACCACTGCCTTCCCCAGCGTTAGATTGGACATACACCTTGTGGCCATGCTTCACCAATTCAAATACACCCGCAGGGGTCATACCTACCCTGCTTTCATTGTTTTTAATCTCTTTTGGAATACCAACGATCATGATTCTATCATTTAGAGTTATACCGCAAAGTTGAAGCTAATTATGCAGATAACAAATATAAAATCGTTAAAAGGAGGGGCTATGGTGTTTAAAATATGTTTTAAAGCATTATTACCCCTATTTTTTTAGGGGTATATGATATATAAATTAATTTATTTTTATTCTAACCCCTATTTATTCATACCATCAACACCTGTTAAAGCACATAAGAGGAATTTGAGAACTTATTTAAGGCGTGATTGCGAACGGAGTAAAGCAAGTTGTCGTATGTTCCTGCACCAGCAGATCACTTTGTCGTGAATGCTTGTGAAGACTTGCAAGAAACGGTTACTGTACACATACGAATTTGGGCTTCAATTTGAGGAGGTCATTGCCAACGGAGTGAAGCAATCATTTAAATTCCGTGTTCCGAAGCCTGCGACTGCGCTCAGGATGACAGAACGTCGTAAAATGAGTCGGTATGGCAACAATTTGTTAGAGAAGTGTTCCAGACCGCCGGATTACTACGTCGTACCTCCTCGTGAGGACAATCAGCCTACAATATTTACAATTTTTCCGGGTACTACGATGACCTTTTTAGGTGTCCTGCCCTGTAGTTGCTGCTGGGTCTTTTCGTTGGCCAATACCGCCGCTTCGATCGCTTCTTTAGATAGATCTAACGACAGCTCCATGGTGAATTTCATTTTCCCGTTAAAGGAAATAGGATATTCCTTACTGCTCTCGACCAAATATTTCTCTTCAAATTTTGGAAATGGCGCGGTAGCGATAGATGTTGAATGCCCCAATTTTTGCCAAAGCTCCTCTGCGATGTGGGGTGCATAAGGTGATACCAAGATGGCCAAGGGTTCCAATATTTGCCTACTGATGCACTTTTGCGCCGAAAGTTCGTTCACGCAGATCATAAAGGTAGAGACGGAGGTATTGAAACTGAAGTTTTCGATATCCTCTTCTACCTTCTTAATGGTCTTGTGCAAGGTTTTGAAAGCCCCCTCTAACTCCCCCGAAGGGGGAGAATCAATTACTTGAAAATCTCCGTTTGAACCTGAATGGTACAATTTCCACAGTTTCTTCAAGAACCCGTGGGTTCCGGTGATACCGGCCGTATTCCAAGGTTTGGATTGCTCTAAAGGCCCTAAGAACATTTCATACAATCGCAAACTATCCGCCCCATATTCTTCACAAATGGCATCTGGGTTGACCACATTGTATTTGGACTTGGACATTTTTTCAACTTCGCGATATGTTTTATTACTATCGAAAGTAGCAAATCGGTACTCCTTGCCGTATGTACTATTTTTAAAGGCCTCTATATCCAACTCATCGGAAGAATTTACAAATTCTACTGGAACACGCACGGAAAGATGCATATTACTGTCATCATAATTCTCTATGGTAATATTTTTAATTTCTTTATTTTTCTCCTTTAAAAGAATATTTTCAACTTGAGCCTTAGCAATACGCTTGATCTCTTCTTCATCCTTTTTCCTCAAATTAACTTCGCCTGTAACAATTATAGCCTGAAAGTTTCTTACTTCAAATCCTAAGTTAGACTCTATAACTGTGCCAACATCTATAATTTGCTTGAGCATAAAAGCACTAGTCCCCGTAATCATCCCTTGGTTGATCAACTTCTTGGCAAACTCATCTTTGGGCACCAGGCCTTTATCGAACATGAATTTTTGCCAAAAACGGGCGTACAACAAATGCCCCGTGGCATGCTCACTACCACCGATATACAAATCCACATCTTGCCAGTAGTTGATGGCCTTTTGGGAAAAAATTTCCTCGGTATTATGTGGGTCCATATACCGGTTAAAATATTGGGAACTTCCCGCCCAACCCGGCATGGTGTTGAGTTCTAGGGCCCCTCCCAGCCTCTTCAAAGGGGAGGAGTTCCTAAATTCATCTTCTGAGACTACCTTACCCTCATCCCCGTATTGCAACCAGTGCCATGCTTTGGCATTTCCTAACGGAGGTTCGCCCGTTTCTGTGGGTAGGTATTTATCGACTTCCGGCAATTTTAGAGGGAGAAATTTTTCGTCCAACATTTGCGGCATTCCATCCATATAATAAACAGGGAAAGGTTCTCCCCAATAGCGCTGACGACTAAAAACCGCATCACGCAAGCGGTAATTTATTTTTCCTTTACCTTGTCCTATTTTTTCCAATTCAAAAATGGCCCGTTTTAATGCTTTCTTGTAAGGCAATCCGTTTAAGAAATCAGAATTTGTGATGACCGTTTTGTCCTTATCGGAAAAGGCTTCCTCAGAAATATCGACTCCCTCAAAAATATTGGGAATGGGAATATTAAAATGTTTCGCAAAATCATAATCGCGCTGATCTCCGCAGGGAACGGACATGACCGCTCCGGTTCCATACCCCGCCAGTACATAATCCCCGATCCAAATGGGAATCGGTTCCTTTGTAAACGGGTGCTCCGCATATGCCCCCGTAAAAGCTCCGGTAATGGATTTTACATCTGCCATACGATCTCGTTCAGACCGTTTGGCAGTTGC
>JBARCC010000045.1:0-4652 GCA_049793635.1 Maribacter sp.
GAATTATGGAGCTCATGGGTTGGGAAGGTATCTTTTTGATGCAATTATTTTTCGCCCTGGTCGTCGGTATCTGGTTTTGGAAACGACAAGAGGAAACGTTGAACCCTGCATTTAAGGTTCCGTTTTCCTATTCCGTTTTTATCCGCGGAACGAAAGAAATATTCAGGCATAAGGAAACGGTTTCGTGCACCTTGATCTCTGGCTTGATTACAGGGGCGTTTTTGGTATATCTAAGTTCTGCGCAACATGTGTTCGAGGAGTTGTATGGGTTAACCGAGACCTTTCCCTATATTTTTGCCGGCTTGGCCCTATCGGTGGGGCTGTCGACCTTGATGAACGGCACCTTGGTATTGCGCTTCGGGATGCGCAACCTCTCGTTCTTGGCCTTGATCACGTTTACCAGTATAGCCTTGTTGTACAGCGTTCTGTTCTGGAATTCACCAGACCCTGGTTTAATGGTGCTGTTGGCCTTTCTTTCCCTCTTATTTTTATGCCTGGGATTTATTTGGGGAAACATGCGGTCTATCGCCATGGAGCCTATTGGTCACATTGCCGGAATAGGGGCGGCCATTACGGGCTTCATTTCCACGATTTTATCCATCCCCATTTCGATTTTCGTAGGCAGTTATATAACCGACTCCGTTTGGGCGTTGTTCGCAGGTTTGGGGGCTTGTGGTTTTTTGTCGCTTTTGCTGTTTATGGCGTTCAAGACCAGACCGCTATTCGCTACAAACCGAAAATATAGCAACGCTTAAAGTGCATTGTCGATAATCTCTTGAACCACCTCGGGATTTAGCAAGGTGCTGGTATCCCCTAAATTACTGGTATCGTTGCTAGCTATTTTACGCAAGATCCTCCGCATAATCTTACCACTACGTGTTTTCGGAAGTCCCGAGACGAACTGAATCTTATCCAATTTTGCGATGGGCCCTATCTGTTCGGTAATCTGTTGATTGATTTCCTTCCTTACATTTTCGCGGTCCCTACTCTCACCGATTTCCTTCAGAATGACAAATCCGTAAAGTGCATTCCCTTTCACATCGTGCGGGAATCCAACGATGGCGGATTCAGCTACCGCAGGGTGTTCATTGATGGAATCCTCGATGGGGGCGGTTCCAAGATTATGGCCCGATACGATGATCACATCATCCACACGGCCCGTAATGCGGTAATAGCCAACGGCATCCCGTAGGGCACCATCTCCGGTGAAATACATATTGTCGTACGCCGAAAAATAGGTATCCCTATAGCGTTCGTGATTTCCCCAAATGGTTCTGGCAATGGAGGGCCATGGAAACTTGATGCATAAGCGGCCATCTACCTGATTGCCTTTGATTTCGGTTCCGTTTTCATCCATCAAGGCGGGCTGAATGCCGATAAAAGGTAGCGTGGCGTAGGTCGGGGTGGTCGGGGTTACGTAAGGGATTGGGGTAATCATGATGCCACCCGTTTCGGTTTGCCACCAGGTATCTACGATCGGACTGTTCTTTTTTCCGACATTATTGTTGTACCAATGCCAGGCTTCTTCATTAATGGGCTCCCCAACAGAACCCAATACTTTAAGGCTCGATAGGTCGTATTTTTCGACATATTCCAAATTTTCTTTTGCCAAGGCCCTGATTGCGGTTGGAGCGGTGTAGAACTGATTCACTTTATGTTTCTGAACCACATCCCAAAACCTGCCATAATCGGGGTAGGAGGGAACGCCTTCGAACATTAGGGTCGTAGCTCCGTTGGCCAATGGCCCGTAAACGATATACGAGTGGCCCGTGATCCAGCCGATATCGGCGGTACACCAATATACATCTTCCTCTTTATACTGGAATACATTTTTAAAGGTGTAAGCGGTATACACCATATACCCTGCCGTGGTATGCACCATTCCTTTGGGTCTGCCGGTAGAACCAGAGGTATATAGAATGAACAAGGGGTCCTCGGCGTCCATGATTTCTGCGGTACAGTCTGCATATGCTTCATCCAGTAAAGGTTGTAGCCAAGCATCCCTACCTGCTTCCATGTGAATTTCTGCACCGGTGCGCTTAACCACCAAAACATGCTCAACACCTGGGCAATCTTCAAGGGCTTTATCGACAATACCCTTCAAATCGATGGACTTAGATCCCCTAAAAGAACCGTCGGAGGTCAGCACTGTTTTACAATCGGAATCGTTTATCCTGGTCGATAACGCATTGGCGGAAAAACCGGCAAAAACAACGGAGTGGATCGCTCCAATTCGTGCGCAAGCGAGTAGGGCGACCGCCAGTTCTGGAATCATGGGTAGGTAGATGCACACCCGGTCTCCCTTTTTAACACCATGATCTAAAAGCACATTTGCCATGCGGCATACACGCTCATGCAATTGTCGGTAGGTAATGTGCACCGCCTCTTCCTTAGGGTCGTTCGGTTCAAAGATGATGGCAGTTTTAGTTCCTCTGGTAGGCAAATGACGGTCCAGGCAGTTTTCGGTGATATTCAATTTTGCTCCTTCGAACCATTTTATTTCCGGCTTTTTAAAATCCCACTCCAACACCTTTTTCCAACGTTTGCGCCAAACAAAATGTTCTTCGGCAATTTCTTCCCAAAAGGCTTCCGGATTGCGTACCGATTTTCGATAGACTTGAAAATATTCTTCTAAATGTTTGATGTGGTAGTTGCTCATTGTGCTAAAAGATTTTTGATTTATGTGATGGGGCTAAACACGTTCTTCATTTTAAGGGGCAATTCAACTCATTTTTCAATGTCCAGTAGCCTCACCCGCACCGCTCGGAATTCTAATATGCTCTACGATTTCCTGAACATCCTCGGGAGGTGGTGGCGTAAACCGCAGCACCGTTATGGCCACAATAAAGTTAGCAATCATGGCTACACTACCAAAACCTTCCGGAGAAATTCCGAACCACCAATCTGATGGCGTTCCGCCACCGAACCAACCAAACTTAAATTTGGTCATATAGAAGAGCATGAACAAGGTACCAACAATCATTCCGCTGATCGCGCCTTCCTTGTTCATTTTCTTGTAAAAAATACCAAGAACAATGGCGGGAAAGAAAGAAGCTGCCGCCAAGCCAAATGCCAATGCTACCACAGCGGCAACGAAACCTGGTGGATTGATGCCAAAATATCCAGCAATGGCGACGGCAACCGTAGCGGAACCTCTGGCGACCCATAATTCCGATTTCTCGGATATTCCTGGATTGAAAACTTTTTTGACCAGATCATGTGAAACGGAGGCAGAAATCACCAAAAGCAGACCAGCTGCGGTCGAAAGCGCTGCAGCGAGACCACCGGCAGCTACCAAGGCAATGACCCAAGCGGGTAGATTTGCGATTTCTGGATTTGCCAACACCATAATATCGTTATCGATCGTGAGTTCGTTCTTGTCTTGGTCGGCCACATACTGTATTTTACCATCCGCGTTTTTATCATCAAAGGATAAGAGTCCGGTTGCCTCCCAATTTTTGAACCATACCGGCATCGCGCTGTATTCTTTATTGCTTACCGTATTGATCAAGTTCGTTTTTGCGAATACGGATACCGCCGGGGCCGTGGTATATAAAATCGCGATCAACAGCAATGCCAATCCTGCTGATTTTCGGGCGTCCTTTACTTTTTTTACGGTAAAGAACCGTACGATGACATGGGGTAGACCTGCTGTGCCTACCATTAACGCTAGGGTTATGGCAAATATATCGACCATAGATTTTGAGCCGTTGGTGTATGCGTTGAAACCCAATTCTACGGAGAGGCCGTCTAGGGTATCCAATAAAAACGTTCCTGAGCCATCGTTAAGGGTAGAACCCATGCCCAACTGGGGAATTGGATTTCCGGTCATTTGAATAGAGATGAATATGGCGGGGACCATAAAAGCAAAGATCAGTACACAATATTGTGCCACTTGGGTATAGGTGATTCCCTTCATCCCGCCCAAAACGGCGTAGAACAACACGATGACCATGCCGATAATTACGCCGGTATTGATATCCACTTGAAGAAAACGGGAAAAAACCACCCCGACACCACGCATTTGACCAGCCACATACGTAAAGGAAACAATCAACGCACAGATTACGGCCACGATACGTGCGGTATTGGAGTAATAGCGATCTCCTATAAAATCGGGTACAGTGAACTTCCCAAATTTTCTAAGGTATGGTGCCAGCAATAACGCTAAAAGCACATAGCCGCCGGTCCATCCCATTAAATATACGGAACCATCATAGCCCGCAAAAGAGATGATGCCTGCCATGGAAATGAAGGATGCGGCAGACATCCAATCTGCGGCGGTCGCCATGCCGTTGGCCCATGGGGAAACCCCACCACCGGCAACATAAAAATCTTTAGTGGAGCCGGCCCTGGACCAAATGGCAATACCGATGTACAGGGCAAACGTGATTCCTACTAAAATATACGTCCAGGTTTGAACTGTCATTTTTTTTAAATTAGTGAGTTAGTGAGTTAGTGAGTTAGTGTGTCAGTGTGTCAGTGAGATTATTGGGTTAGTTAAGGAGTTAAAAAGTTAAAAGTGAAAAGAGAGAATAGAAAAGTGAAATTTTAGGATTTTGGGAGTTATCAATGCAATCCTAATCTTTTAAAATTAATTTTAGCAACCATTAACCATTAACCATTAACCACTAACGACTATCCCACTAACT
>JBARCC010000046.1:0-9767 GCA_049793635.1 Maribacter sp.
ATCGAGGCCGTTCCCCCTTGATGGATATTCGCCCTGAACTCTCCTTTTTGCGCCTGTCGTTGCATACTGGCCACAATTTTACCATTTACCACGAAACAGCGGATGTCCTGCCCGTTCGCTTCTTTGATAAACTCTTGTACCAAGATATTCGTGTTCACGCTCTTAAAGGCATTGATGACACTCTCTGCCGCTTTATTGGTTTCTGCAAGTACGACCCCTTTGCCTTGCGTACTCTCCAAAAGTTTAATGATCAACGGTGCCCCGTTGACCATTTTGATCAGGTCTTTGGTATCCATCGGGGACTTTGCAAAGCCCGTGATCGGTATATTGATATCATTATTTGAAAATAACTGGGAGGCGAATAGTTTATCCCTTGATTGGGCGATCGACTCCGCAGAATTTTGACAGTATACCCCAAGATTATGGAACTGACGGATCAACGCACAGCCGTAAAAGGTGACCGCTGGTTTGATCCGTGGAATAACGGCATCAAAATCGGCTAGGATATTACCTCCTCGATACCTTATTTCCGGTGAATGGGCGTCAAGCTTCATATATACCTGTTCCACATTCAAAAAAACAATTTCATGACCGCGTGCCTCGCCAGCTTCCATCAACCTTTCGTTACTGTACAATTCGGGGTTGCTGGCCAGGAGCGCAATCTTGAGTCCGGATTTTTCCCTAAAGTAAGGGGCATATTTTTTGTTGACTTCGATATCGTCGAAGGATTGTAATTGATAATTTACGGCGGGGTTCACGATAAAGCGTTCGTTCAAGGCCTCGCGCCCCAGTAACATGCGAAACTCCATCGTATCCCTATTGGCCAGAGTAAGTTCGATTTCAAACGTATCATCGCCCATAGTAACCGGGGTACGCACCACAAAACGCTCTTCCGATATACCCGACGAGCTCTTTACCATGCGACGGTTCACCAACTTGGCCTGACATTCAATGGCAATACTGCGGTTTTCCTGTAGCGGACTTACCTCGAACTTTACCCATTCTTGGGACCCCTTGGTAAATACCTTTGTATTCGTAGCCTGTATAGAGGATGTTTTCGCTCCAGAATCTACACGCGCTTTTATGGCCGGTATGCCCAAATCCTTAAACAAACACCACTCTTCGCTTCCAATTATCTTTAAATTCTCCAAATCACCTTTATTACCGGCCACTGCTATTCGCGACCTTATTCTTACTTTTTTCGCAATTCAAATAGGTCCAATCTCCTATCCTTCAAATTTCTGACCGCCCCGAACTGGTTCAATTCCCGTAATAGATCGATATCCACGTCTGCAATTAAAATCATTTCCGTATTTGGTGTGGCTTCCGCTTTTATCCCATTGCTTGGAAAGGAAAAATCGCAAGGAGTAAATACCATCGACTGTGCAAATTGTATGTCCATATTCTGAACGTTGGGCAGATTACCTACACTACCTGCGATGGCCACGTAACACTCATTTTCAATAGCTCTGGCCTGTGCGCAATTGCGTACCCTTGAATACCCGTTTTGGGTATCGGTAAGGAAGGGGATAAAAAGAATATCCATCCCTTCGTCGGCCAAAATCCGACTGAGTTCAGGAAACTCCGAATCGTAACAGATCAATACACCAACTTTGCCACAATCGGTATCGAAGGTCTTTAACTGCGTACCTCCTTGCATCCCCCAAATCTTTGCCTCGTCTGGCGTAACGTGTAATTTTTCATAACGCTCCACACTACCATCACGTCTACACAGATATCCTACGTTATAGAGTCGACCATCGATCATTTCGGGCATACTTCCCGAAATGATATTGATGTTATAGGATATGGAGAATTCAGAAAATTTCTGAACGATAGATTGGGTATGTTTTGCCAGTTCCCTGATGGCATTCGAAGTTGACATATGGTTGTTCCCTGCCATCAACGGAGCATTGAAAAACTCTGGGAACAAGGCAAAGTCGGACCTATACCCAGAAACGGAATCTATAAAAAATTCCGCTTGCTGTAAAAGCTCCTCCAAATCTTTGTAGGGACGCATTTGCCATTGAATCAATCCTAAACGAACTATCGATTTTTTGGTGACTGCCTTTTTGTTCGGTTTTTTGTAATAGATATTGTCCCATTCCATGAGAATGGCGAAATCTTGAGAATCGGCATCGCCATCCAAATACCCCTTCATTACCTTGGCAGGATGAAAATCGTTGCTGATCTGGAAATTAAGCACAGGATCGTGTATTTCTTTGCGCCTGACCTTTGCAATGTATTCCTTTGGGGAAAATTCATCTGCATGTTGGTGGTAATTGGGCATGCGTCCCCCAAAAACGATGCTCTTTAAGTTCAATTTTTCACAAAGTTCCTTTCGGTAGTCATACAATCTTCGGCCCAAACGCAGACCCCTAAAACTCGGTTTTATAAACACCTCTATCCCGTACAGTACGTCGCCCTCGTTATTATGGGTATCAAAAGTGAACTTGCCCGTTACCTGTTCATAGGTATGGCTATCATCAAAGTCATTATAATCAACGATGATCGACAGGGCTACCCCCGCCAACTGCCCGTTTATTTTGATCACCACTTGACCTTCGGGGAATTTATCGATCAATGTTTTTATATGTTCCTCTTTCCAATATGCACCTGGCATACTGGCATAAGCGGCAATCATGGCTATTTTAAGCTCTTGATAGTCCGCCAGGTCCAAAAATTTTAATTCGATATTTTCTATTTCATCAATTTTCATAAGGCAATCGTGGGTGCTAAAATTTAATTTATCTGTCTTATTGTAAGACATTGCATGTACTCTGCTTTTCGGTTGGCAAAGTTATTTACGTTTTATCAAAAACCTAGCTTTTATGCTACTATTTCATATTGCGATCCTCTAGGCCGTGTTGGTGGCTTAGTTCAAGAACAGTATTCTTCCCTCGGAGGAATATGGATGTTAAAACAGTTCCATACGTTGCCCGTCCGCAGGAATTAAAACAGTAGATTCCATTTCCATTGCGGTCAACTCACGTAAGAGGACTTTTCGGGTGAGAAAACAATGGTTCACCGTATCCATATGTACGGCTATGATTTTGGTTCGCGGACTTTTCTCGTGAACCTTTATGATATCATCGGTGGTCATTGTAATATGGCCCCCTATCAAAAATTTGGCCCCACCGGCATTTAACACCGTAACCTCCGGATCAAATCGGGTAAGTGCCTGCGCTACTTCCTCGCACCAAATGGTATCTCCTGCAACATAAATGGAATCTTGGCCATTGATAAATACGAATCCCGAAACGGCACCCATACTTTTGCCAACCTCTCCTGTTCCGTGTTGCCCACCGGTTCGGTGTATTTGAATGGCATTCCACTCCACACTACCTTCAATCGATAGAACATTCGTAAAACCTTGCCCCCGTATCGTTTGTACATCATTAGGGGAGCAAAAGATAAGCTTGTCCTTAGCTATGGAATTCTGGGCAGCTTCGTCCCAGTGATCTCGATGCAAATGGGTGACACAGATGGCATCAACCTGTGAAACCATAGCTTCGATCCCGCTTTTTGAAAAAGGCAAGTCCACCATCGGAATTCTGATCTCATACCCACAATTACCGATAGGATCCATGTCATTTTTGTCCGAAAACATAGGGTCGATCAAGATTTTTTTACCGCCTATTTCTAGCATCAAGGTTGCGTGTCTGAGCAATGTTAAGCCCGTTTTTTCCATTTTACTCGATTTTGCGGAAATTAGTGAGGGAATCCACCCTAGAACAATTAAACTTTGAAGAAACGTTTTTCGTTTCATGATCGATTTACTATAAAGAGGGAATGTCTGAAGTAATAACCTTTGCACTCCTCGACATGGATAAAAAAGGATTTTTTATGTGTTATCATAGACGATCAACTTCATTAAACTGCCATCTCGATTCAGAAAATAAAAATTTGTGCCTACTCCCATAATCCCGAATCTTCGTATTCGATAATCGAGATTTTAAACAATTCGCTTGGGTCGAAATCAAACTCACATTTCCTTCCAATGCCTGGTGTACCTGCTCCAAGCTAATTTTCAAGACCAAGTTATGCTCCACTGAATTTTTTGTAGGTGATCTTATAAACGTGAACGGATGCTGACCAAATAACACCTTAATCGCTGCCCCATGCAATACCCGTACCTTATCTAGGGGTTCTGCACCGATATTTGCACCATGACAATTTTGTTAGATGCTCCCAAATAGATATGAAAAATCCTCTTCTTACGGGTATGATTTATGCTCCTGAAACGCTTACCTAAAATGCTTTGGAACGGTGCCAGTCAGAAACATGTAGCACACAACGATTTGGTTCAATAGCTATCAAAAGGTCGTTAAAAGTCAAATTCAGCAGGTTTCAAAAACGGACTTTGAAAGGCCTTTTAGGTGGGTCAGTTTGAAAAGTCAGCTAATCCTCCTCGTCCTCTTCACCATCGACCATATCCTCTGGATTTGGCTCTACGATTGCATCTGGATCATCGTCCTCGAAATTCTCATAGTCATCCTCGTCATAATTTTCCATGGTGTACTCAAGCTTAGCGCTAATTTTCACCAAATACTTGGTATCCACCGTCAATACCTCAACGGCCTCGATGCGTTCGCCTTGGGCATTTCTGAACGAAATAATATTACGGTCGTCGTACCCATCCGGATATCGATCGACCAATAGCTTCAGTACTTCGGGCGTCAACTTTTTAAAGTCGACTATAACCCGTTTTAAATGTGCGTTCTTGTCCATAATTATAGGTCTAAAAGATAAGCGAAAATTAACGGTGCAACAATCGTCGCGTCACTCTCTATGATGTATTTAGGGGTATTGATATCTAATTTTCCCCAAGTTATTTTTTCATTGGGGACGGCTCCCGAATACGAGCCGTAACTGGTGGTGCTATCACTGATCTGACAGAAATAACTCCAAAAGGGGGTATCGGTACGTTCCATATCCTGATACAACATGGGTACCACGCAAATAGGGAAATCACCGGCGATACCGCCTCCTATTTGGAAGAAGCCAATACCATTCTTGGAATTGTCCGTATACCAATCCGCTAAAAAAGTCATATACTCGATACCCGATTTCATGGTACTTGCCTTTAACTCCCCTTTTAACACATAGGAAGCAAAAATATTGCCCATGGTGCTATCTTCCCATCCCGGACAAATGATCGGAAGGTTTTTCTCCGCAGCTGCGTACATCCAAGAATCCTTCAGGTCTATTTCATAATATTCCTCCAGTACGCCGGAAAGCAATAACTTATACATGTATTCATGGGGCAGATACCGCTCTCCTTTTGCTTCGGCATCTTTCCAAATTTTTACGATATGCTGTTGTATTCTTCTAAAAGCCTCTTCTTCGGGAATACAGGTATCGGTAACCCGGTTCAGCCCTTTTTCCAGTAAATCCCATTCATCTTGTGGGGTGAGGTCCCGATAATTGGGAACACGCTTGTAATGTGAATGTGCCACAAGATTCATAATATCCTCCTCTAAATTGGCTCCTGTGCAGGAGATGATCTGCACCTTGTCTTTTCGAATGACCTCGGCAAATATTTTACCCAATTCGGCAGTTGACATGGCCCCTGCCAAGGAAACTAACATTTTAGCACCTTTATTAAGTTGGTCTTCATAGCCTTTGGCGGCATCGACCAATGCGGCGGCATTGAAATGCAGGTAATATTTTTCTATAAAATGGGTAATGGGTCCTTTAGTCTTCGTCATCCTCAAATTTTGAATTGGTATTCGATTTATAATCTATATCGTAGGTATTATCGTATTCTTGTTCTACATCCTGCCCCGCAAATTTATAGCTCAGCATCTTGTAATATAACTTGGCGGCCAGAAAATCGGGGGAAATGTTGTTTTTGTTCGGGGCAAGCTCGACCATATCAAAACCCACTACATTCTTATCCTCGAACACTTGTTTTAAGAATTCTAAAGTCTCGTACCAGAACAGCCCGCCCGGCTCTGGAGTGCCCGTTGAAGGCATTATGGATGGGTCCAAGGCATCTAGATCGAAGGTAATGAAGACATTGTCGGTCATTGCCTCGATTACCTTATCCATCCAGTACTCGTCGTTCAACATCTCGTTGGCAAAAAACGTTTTTTCAGGATCGATCAACGTTTTTTCGATACTATCCATCGATCGTATACCTACCTGCACCAAATTCGTGGTCTGGCTTGCTTCATAAACGGCACAGGCATGATTATATTTTGAGCCATTATAGGTTTCCCTAACATCTGCGTGTGCATCGATATGTAATACCGTTAGGTCATCAAAACATTCGTTAAAGGCGCGTATGCTACCTATGGAAATAGAATGCTCCCCTCCGAAAAGGGTAACGAACTTGTTGCGTTTGATAAAATCTTTGGTGGTGGCATGTACGGCTTTTACCATGGCCTCGGGCGAACCGTTTTCGGTAATAGGCGCTGTTAGATGGATTCCCTGTTTGTAAACCTCCGAATCGGTTTCAATATCATACCATTCCATATTTTCAGACGCCTCTAAAAAGGCCTCTGGACCTTTGTCCGCTCCTTTGCCCCAAGTACTGGTTCCGTCATAGGGAACTGGAATCAAGATAATCTTCGATTTTTCCAGTTGGGCGAATTCATCGGGAATACCCGCATAATTCTTAGATGTACTCATGTGATATCAGCTATTGTTAAATGATTTTTAGTAAAATATCCTGTTTGTTGTTCTGCTTTCGGGATACGCCACAGAAGCCTTTGTTTCCATTACTCGGTATCTGCCGTAATCTCCGTTTTTTCAACTACGGGCTCTTCATCGATACCTTCCACATCATATCCCAAAATATGGAGAAGGTCGGCGGCCTTTTGCTGGGGTCTAAAGAGCGTATAGGTAAAATTACCATTTTCATCTTTATCTATCAAAATATGTTTTGGCTGTGGTATCAAGCAATGCTGCAGGCCTCCGTAGCCCCCAATCGTTTCTTGGTAGGCACCCGTATTAAAGAAACCGATATATAACGGCTTATCCCTTCTATATTTTGGCAGGTAAATGGCGTTCATGTTCTGCTCACTATTGTAATAGTCATCGCTATCACAGGTAAGCCCCCCTAAAAGTACGCGCTCGTACTCATCGTTCCATCGATTGATCGGCAGCATGATAAACCGCTTGTTGATTGCCCAGGTATCGGGTAATGTGGTAATGAACGAAGAGTCGATCATGTTCCATTTCTCACGGTCGTTCTGTTGCTTTTGATAGAGGATCTCGTAAATCGCCCCCCCACTTTCACCTACGGTAAAACTCCCGAATTCGGTGAATATATGCGGCACGGGAACCTCAGCCTCCGCGCAGGTAATGCTGATCTGGTTCAAGATTTCGTCGATCATATACTGGTAATCGTATTCGAATTGAAGCGAATTCTTGATCGGAAAGCCCCCACCGATGTTCAAACTGTCCAATGATGGACAAATTTTCTTCAAACGGACGTATACCTTAAGGCATTTCACCAATTCGTTCCAATAATACGCATTGTCACGAATACCGGTATTAATGAAAAAGTGGAGCATCTTAAGTTCGACCTTATCATGGTCCTTGATCTGGTTTTCATAGAAGGGTACGATATTCTTGTAGCCAATGCCCAGCCGAGACGTGTAGAACTCGAATTTTGGTTCTTCTTCGGATGCGATACGGATACCGACCTTAAAGGTATCGTTGATTGCCTCTGTCAATAAATCCAGCTCCTCATAATTATCGATGATGGGGATGCAGTTTTGATGCCCATTATTGATCAACCTTGCAATGTTCTCGATGTACCGCTCACGCTTAAACCCATTGCATATCACATAATTCTGATCCGTAAGCTTACCGTCCGCTTTTAATTTTTCAATGATATTGATATCAAAAGCCGAAGAAGTTTCCATATGAATGTTGTTCTTCAAAGCCTCATGCATCACGTGCTGAAAGTGCGAGCTTTTTGTGCAATAGCAATAATGGTATTTGCCTTTGTAATTATTTTTTTCAATGGCATTTGAAAACCAATTTTTGGCCCTCACGATATTATCGGATATTTTGGGAAGGTAGGTGAATTTCAACGGGCTACCATATTTTTGGACCAAGTCGTGCAACGGAATACCGTGGAATTTTAGGTACTCCCCGTCCAAATTAAATTCTTCTTGAGGGAAATAATAAGTTTGATCAATAAGATCAATGTATTTGGTGTTCATGAAATTGAGTTATAATGAAAATTATTTTCGTTAAATATAGCAACTAGCCAATGGTTTTAAAGTTAAGAAAACGTAACCAACGCAACCTACCATCAAACCAGAATCTGCTCTATCGTGGTAGGAATGAAAAAATGACTTCGCAGATTAGGGAAAATTAAATTTTTATAGAGGAAGATTGGCTTAACTGAACGTCGCACCGTTACATTGGTCATTTGCAAATCGTTCCTTAAAAAGGATGCAAATGGTAACCTAAGAAAATCGTACTTCATCTATGGCTAAAGCTTTTTGGTTCCAACACTAGGGTCTGGAGATTAGCAAGGAACAAATGAAATCAAAAAAATTGAAAAAATCGTTGCCACAAAAATAATTCTTTAGAATAGGGTTCTCCGTCATAGTTTAAATAAATATCTTATTTTGTCATAAGCAATTCCTATTTTATTCAAACGCTACCTAAACCTCGATCATTATGAAATTACACTATCTTTTCATTACCAGTTTTCTGTTTTTTGGCCTGATAAACGGTATTTCGCAAATTGTGCCCGGCAGGTACGTTCACAAAGAGGATAATTTACGCCATGAGGTATACATTGATAGCACCTATTTTACCTATACCACCTATAAGGTAGACCCCCCACATTTATCAAGACCGTTGGTGGTTTCGCCCAGGTAGAGCAAACCGGTTTCAATGACCTTTTAGTGGTTCTTTTAGAATTCAATTCCCAATACGATCAAGACTCCATTCGGCAGTTGAGTATCCCTGTAAAAATGATTGGTAAAAAATTACAGTTAAGTATGTTCGAAGAACTCCTTTTCGAACCTGTAGAATCAGTCTCCCAAGACCTTGACGGCCACTGGCTTTTCGCCACTAGAGGGCCCGATACCGGGCAAGAAAGACGTACCGACGCTAATTCCAGGAAAACCCTTAAAATTTTGAAAGACGGCCGATTTCAGTGGATTGCCTACGATACCGATTCCTTTACATTTTCTGGAACAGGAGGGGGACCTTATACCGCGACCAATGGGATATATTCAGAACAGATCGATTTTTTTTCCAAAGATAGTACTAGGGTCGGGGCCCTATTGGAATTTAAGTATGCATTACAAGATAAGGATTGGCACCATACGGGTACCAATAGCAAAGGAGAACCGTTGTATGACATTTGGGGGAAGAGGGAGTAATAGGTAGTCTGAAAATTCCCGTCGAACCAGACTTAACAAAATTAGAATACACTAGTACTGATCATTTGCTGATTTGAGTTAAAAATGCAGTCGTATTTACGAAATTCGTATTAGTTGCATGTTGGTTCATCAACGATAGCTATTTTACCTATTTTAGGGAGAAGGTTTTAAGTAAAATACCTCAACACAAGCCTACCAGACAGGCAGGCTTGCGTCCTTACAACTGGCGGAAGGCAGTCGGGCCTTTCTGCCGAATAGATAGGTAAAAATCTGGGTCATCGAGTAAAATGATAAAATAAGTCCATTACGCCCATTCTTATGCTAGCTAGAAAGATAAAGATAGTGCTGTTTATTTGTACCAGTCTATGCATCAAGGCAATTGGCCAGAACAGAAGTTTAGATTCACTG
>JBARCC010000047.1:0-4209 GCA_049793635.1 Maribacter sp.
GGGTGTAGCTATGTGAACGAATACGAAATCAAGGAAAATGGTTGCCTCCTCATTATCGGTGCTATCGAACACATTTATCTTCCCGAAGAACTCATACATAAAGATGGTTGGGTACAATTGGACAAAGCCGATACCCTTGCCGCAATAGGACTGGATGGGTATGCCCTACCCCATTTACTGGATCGATTTGCTTATGCAAAACCCGATGAGGAGACTAAAAACCTTCTTTGATGGCGCATAAAAAAGTACACCTACCCGAAAAGATTTGTATTATATGCCAAAAGCCCTTCGCTTGGCGCAAAAAATGGGAGAAAAATTGGGCGGAAGTGAAATATTGTAGTGAACGCTGTCGAAGAAGTAAATAATTCTTTTTCGACGAGGGTTGATCACCTCGGCTACGCTCGGCACAAGGGTTGATGTTAAAAATTAAAAATAACAGTCTTAATGAAAAATTTAATTTGGTTTAGAAATGACCTAAGGGTTCAAGATAATACTTCGTTACACATGGCGACTGAGGGAGATAGCGTTATCGGCGTATATTGTTTCGAAGATGCCCACTTTGCAATGGATGAATTCGGATTTAAAAAAACAGAAAACTATAGAGCCCGGTTTTTAATTGAGACCGTCATCGAACTAGCGCAGAATCTCAAAAAATTGAACATCCCGCTATTTATTGTTAAGGGTAAGGCAGAGGAACATATTCCCCAATTGATAGAAAAATATGGCATCGATACCGTTTTCATGCAAAAAGAGTGGACTCGCGATGAGCATAACATCTTAAGAAAGGTACAGGCTCAAGTATCCAATACCGTTGAATTCAAAGAGACCTATGATCAGTTTCTTTTTCACCCCGATGATATTCCGTATTCAGAAATGGATGCTATCCCCGAGGTATTCACCAATTTTAGAAAAAAATGTGAGAAGCAAATTTCAGTACGGCCGGTCGTCTCGATAGACAAACCACTGTCCAATACCAATCTTATAGCGACCGATACCGGTGTTCCTACGCTTACCGAACTAGGTCTTGAAGAATTTGAAACGGATTCTAGAACTGCTTTCCCTTTTAAAGGTGGGGAACAAGAAGCTTTGAACCGCGTTCAAGATTATTTTTGGGAGACCAAAAAATTGGCCTATTACAAAAAAACTAGAAATGGTTTGGTAGGCAAGGATTACAGTTCAAAACTATCCGCTTGGTTGGCGAATGGCAGTATATCCCCTAGAACTATCTATTGGGAAGTAAAACGTTTTGAACAGGAGGTGAAAAAAAATCAGGATACCTACTGGCTAATTTTTGAACTTATTTGGAGGGATTATTTCAAATATATTTCCCTTAAACATAAAAGCAACATCTTTAAAATTGGGGGAATTCTCGAAAAAGAATACGATTGGCACACTAACGCAATAGCGCGAAAAGAATGGATCAACGGTAACACCAAAGAACCTTTCGTTAATGCAAATATGAAAGAAATTGCACTCACGGGGTGGATGAGTAACCGTGGCCGTCAAAATGTCGCCAGCTTTTGGGCCAAAGAATTGAAGCAAGACTGGCGTATCGGCGCGGCCTATTTTGAAAGCATGCTTTTAGATTACGATGTACATAGCAATTGGGGAAACTGGATGTACAACAGTGGTGTTGGCAACGACCCCAGAGACCGAAAATTTAATATCAAGAGTCAAGCAGAACGCTACGATGGTAACGGAAAATTCCAGAATCTATGGTTGCAGGAATCGCTTTTTTAATTCATTTCAAAACCAAAGTTCAAGCCATCCCGCCGTTTGGCAAGGTTGGAACGTAAATTAAGGTGTAAGGTAGAATTCCTCGAATCATGCCTTTTCCATAAAACTATACACATATGAAAATACTACGGCTGGTCTTAGGTGACCAACTAAACCAGAAACACTCTTGGTTCGATGAAGTCGATACGGACGTTACGTATATTATGGCCGAAATGCGGCAAGAGACCGACTACGTAAAACACCACATCCAAAAGGTAGTGGCCTTTTTTATGGCCATGCGCAGTTTTAAGGAGGAATTAAGTGCCAAAGGACATCGTTTCGTTTATTTGACCATTACCGATCCCAAAAATGAGCAGGACCTGCAGAAAATAATTTCATCCTATTGCGAACAAACGAAAGCTGAAAAATTCGAATATCAATTGCCCGATGAGTTTAGGCTTGACGAGCAGTTGAAAAAAATAAGCGAACAACTATCCATAGAAACCGCAGCGGCGGATACCGAGCATTTCTACACCACACGGTACGAACTAAAAAACTTCTTCGCAGGTAAAAAACAGCTCATCATGGAGTCGTTTTATCGAATGATGCGTAAAAAGCATGACGTAATGATCGTAAACGACCAACCGGACGGTGGTAAATGGAACTTTGACCAAAGCAACCGAAAAAAATGGAAAGGCGAGCCCACCATCCCGCACGAAAGGGGATTCAGGAAGGATGTTTCCGAACTGGTAAGCGAAATTAAAAAAGCCGAGGTGACCACCTTTGGTAATATCGAGGCCGAATCGTTCAATTGGCCCGTGACCAGAGCAGACTGCCTATCGGTACTTAATTATTTTTGCAAAGAACTATTGGTCCATTTTGGGGATTTTCAAGATGCGATGCACACCCAAGAAAAATATCTCTTTCACTCCAGATTGTCCTTCGCCATGAACTCAAAGATACTTTCCCCCAAAGAGGTCATCGATAAGGTCTTAGGACATTATTACGAGCATACCGACACGATAGACATCTCCCAAGTGGAAGGTTTTGTACGTCAAATCTTGGGGTGGCGGGAATATATGCGGGGCATCTATTGGAAAGAAATGCCCGATTATGCAAGGTTGAACACATTGGACAACCATAATTCCCTACCCGATTTTTTCTGGACAGGAAAGACGAAAATGAACTGCCTTAAACATGCTATCGGCCAAAGTCTCGACACAGCCTATGCCCATCACATTCAACGTTTAATGATTATAGGGAATTATGCCCTACTTACGCAAGTAGACCCCGCTGAAGTTGATAAATGGTACCTTGGGGTATACATTGATGCCATAGAATGGGTCGAAATCACGAATACGCGGGGCATGAGCCAATTCGCTGATGGGGGCATCGTGGCTACCAAGCCCTACGTGAGCAGCGCCAATTATATCAACAAAATGGGGGATTATTGCAGCAATTGCCACTATAGCCATACACAGAAACTTGGCGAAAAAGCCTGCCCCTTCAACGCCCTATACTGGAATTTTCTAGACGAAAAGAGCGCTCATTTTAAGGATAATCACCGTATGAACATGATGATGAGCTTATTGGGAAAAAAGGATGAAAAGGAACTAGCGGAATATAAGGCCCGAGCTCACGAAATCATTAAAAATCCTGATAAATTCTAAAGGCGACAGCTTAAAATCTCAAAATAGACTTGATGCGGGTACCTAATGGGTTTAAAAAAACCTCTACTGCAGCAGTAGAGGTTTTTTTAAATTTTATATGTGGTGAAATCTATTCCATAATCCCATCTACAATTCCGTATTTTATGGACTCTTCTGCGTTCATCCAATAATCACGGTCAAAATCTTTAAGGACTTTTTCAAATTTTTGTCCGCAGTTATCCGCCAATATTTGGGCACTCAATTCTTTGGTCTTGATAATTTCCCTAGCTTGTATTTCGATGTTCGAAGCTTGCCCCCTAGCACCTCCACTGGGTTGGTGAATCATTACTTGGGCATGGGGCTGAATAAACCTTCTCCCTTTTTTACCTACGGATAACAAAATAGAGCCCATAGAAGCGGCCAAACCAGTACATATCGTAGAAACCGGGCTTTTCAATGCTTTTATTGTATCGTACATAGCAAATCCAGAGGTTACGTAGCCCCCGGGACTATTTATATAGAGCTGAATTTCTTTACTGTTCTGCATATCTAGGTACATTAACCTATCAATTACGTGTTTTGCAGATGCGTCATCGACCATACCCCATAGGAATACTTTTCGTTCCTCCAACATTTTTTCATCAATGGATTCCTGAATTTTTCCTTTTTTAGCACTCATATTTTTTATTTAAAAATCTACGGTAAAATTAAGGAATTAATTGGAAACTAAAATAAACTAGGTTAACCCTTTCCGAATTAATATCTTTAGCAAAAATCGACATCCTATGAAAAATATACTGCTCTTATCCTTCACCTCCCTTATGCTGTTAGGGAGCTGTAAAAC
>JBARCC010000048.1:0-4566 GCA_049793635.1 Maribacter sp.
ATTCTTGGCCAATAGCCCCACCAGCATGATCAGGGCAATCTGGAAGTAAATATTATTCTGCAATCCCGCAATTTGCGTGGAGATATATGCCCCAAAAACACCCAAAGGCAAAGAAAGTAAAACCGAAAACGGAACAAGGTAACTTTCATACTGGGCCGCCAACAAAAAATAGACAAATACCAGTGACAACAGGAAGATGGTGGTAGTCTGGCTGCCTGCGTTGACTTCTTCCCTTGTTAAACCAGAATACGCAGTGGTGTAGTTCGCAGGCAAGGTCTTGGCCACCTCTTCCACTGCGGCAATGGCATCCCCAGAACTATAACCCGGGTTAGTGGCTGCCGTAATTTTCGTAGAATTGAACAAATTAAAACGGGTGACCGACTGTGGCCCGTATACCCTTGTGAGGGTAATGAACTCCGTAATGGGTGTCATTTCGCCGGTATCTGTCCGAACGAAAATTTGGTCTAGATTATCGATATCGGCCCGATCTTCGGGAAGTGCCTGCACGTAAACGCGGTACTGTTTTCCGAAACGCGAGAAATCCGAAGCGAAAATACTGCCTATATATCCTTGGAGGGTAGAAAATATACTGCTCACCGAGACCCCTAATTCCTTTGCCCTTGGTACATTGATTTCTAGTTCGTATTGTGGGTATTTTGTATTGAAGGAAGACTGTGCGTACTGTATCTCAGGCCTTTCCGATAATTTGGCCATGAAATTTTGATTGGTTTCGTCCAAATCGGTAAAACTGCCACTGGTACGGTCCAATAAATTCACCTCTACCCCTGCAGAACTTCCGAACCCTGGAATACTGGGCGGTGCGAAAAAGATAATGTTCGCTTCAGGAATAGTTGCGGCTACCCCGAACATTTTTCCGGTAATACTTTCAATGGACAAAGAATCTGCGCCACGTTCGTCCCAATCGTCCAAACGGATAAAACCGAGTCCATAATTACTACCCGAACCTCCTAAAAAGCTTCTACCTTCCACCACGGAACCTTCAAGAACACCTGGAATTTCAATCAGTTTAGCATAGAGCTCCTCATTGACTTGATGTGTTCTATCAATGGAAGAACCTGCGGGCAGTTCCACGTTCAAAAATATGATTCCACGATCTTCATCGGGCACAAATCCTGTCTTTACAACTCCCGAAGACCACCAAATGCCGCCTAATGCCAAAAGTAAGATGACGGCGGTCACCCATTTGTTGCGGTATAAAAAATGAACGGCCTGCCCATATTTGTTCGTAGTCGCCTTGAACCCGGCGTTGAACGCATCAAAAAACCGTTGGATGAAATTTTTGTTCTTATCCTCCTCTTTGTTGTGGGGCTTCAATAGCAATGCACATAACGCGGGACTCAAGGTAAGTGCGTTTACGGCAGATATGGTAATCGCCACGATAAGGGTAATTCCGAACTGTTCATAAAAGACGCCCGTCGGCCCCTGAATAAAGGTTACTGGAATAAATACTGCAGCCATTACCAAGGTAATGGAGATAATGGCCCCGGAAATTTCTTGCATCGCGGTGATGGTTGC
The DNA here is from genome assembly GCA_049793635.1 of Maribacter sp. Taxonomy (GTDB): domain Bacteria; phylum Bacteroidota; class Bacteroidia; order Flavobacteriales; family Flavobacteriaceae; genus Maribacter. The sequence continues at coordinate 1,537 of JBARCC010000048.1, forward strand.
CTTTTTTGGATCTTTTGCACCTTCATCCAATTTCGCATGTACCGCCTCTACCACTACAATAGCGTCATCTACCACAATCCCAATAGCCAAAACCAAAGCAAAAAGTGTTAATAGGTTGATGGAATACCCGAAAAGGTTTAGAAAGAAAAAAGTTCCTATAATAGAAACCGGCACTGCAATGGCAGGAATTAAGGTTGACCTAAAATCTTGTAGAAAGATAAAAACTACCAAGAACACCAATAAAAATGCTTCCACCAATGTCGTAACCACCTTGCTGATCGAGGCATTCAGAAAATTATTGGTATTATAGGGTATGAAAATATCGATTCCTGCGGGTAGATTGGTTTTTATTTCCTCAAGACGACTTTCGATTTCCAGAATAATATCCCTGGCGTTCGAACCTTTCGTCTGAAATATTCCCAGGTTCACGGCCGGATAGCCCGAAGTCATCGACGCACCTGTGTAGGATTGGGCGCCCAATTCGATATCCGCAATATCGTTCAAGGTAAGAAACCTGCCGTTGGGCAAGGCCTTTACGATGATATCACTATACTGTTGTTCGGTTTTAAAACGACCCCCGTATTTTATGGTGTAACTAAATGCCTCCCCATTGTTCTCCCCTAACGAACCGGCCGCCGCCTCAAGACTTTGCTCCCTCAATACCGCGGTTACATCGGTGGGAATGAGTCCGTAGGCCGCTAATTTTTCAGGTTGTAGCCAAATCCGCATGGCATAGTCCTTTGAACCGAATACGTTCACATTACCGACCCCGTTCACGCGTTGTAAATCGGGAATTACATTTATTTTTAGGTAATTCTGGATGAAGGTATCGTCATAATCAGGATTGCTGCTGTAAAAGGACATATACATCAACGCACTGGTCTGTTGCTTTTGTGTCGTGACCCCGGTTTGGATCACGGCCTGGGGCAACAGCGAATTGGCCCGGGCAACCCTGTTCTGTACGTTTACCGCAGCAATATCGGGATTTACCTCTTGGTCAAAAAATACGTCGATATTGGCCGTACCGCTATTGGTCGCGGTAGAGGTCAAGTAGGTCATCCCTTCCACGCCATTTATTTCTTCTTCCAACGGTATGATCACACTCTCTAAAATCGTTTCCGCATTGGCCCCCGGGTAGGTTGCCGTTACACTAATTGTCGGCGGTGCGATATCGGGATATTGGGTAATGGGCAGGGTCGATAGTCCTAAAACCCCAAGAATAACGATGATGATGGAGATAACGGTCGATAATACGGGACGGTCAATGAATGTTTTAAGCATGTTGTCTAATTTTGGCCCTTATTATCGGAACACTTTTTGAATGGGTTTGGCGATGCTATCAAAAGGCACCGTTTTCGGGATTACCTTGGTTTCGCCCTTGATCTTATCAACGCCAGAAGCTACAACGATGTCACCAACCTCTAACCCGTCTTTGACCAGATATAGATTATCTACTTCAGTAATGATGGTCAATGCCGTGGAAATGGCCATACTATCCTTACCCACCTTGTACACATAGGTATTTCCTTGACGTTCATAGGTACTTTCTTTGGGAACGACCATTACCTTCTCGAACAATTTCGGTATCTGAATTTTGGCACTGTTGCCGTTGGTCAATAACCGGGCAGGATTATCGAATTTCGCCCTAAAGGTTATCGCTCCCGTTGCCTCATCTACTTGTGAATTGATGGTCTCAATGGTACCTTCCTCATCATACATCCTGCCATTTGCCAAAATTAACTTGACCTTCGGTAGGTTTTTGATTTTATCGGAGATGTAATCGCCTTTGGTATCTTGTATAAAGTCCAAATAGTCTTTTTCGTTCATGGAGAAATAGGCAAACACCTTGCTAATATCGGCGACAGTGGTCAACGCTTGCTGATTGGTAGGGCTCACCAATGCACCGCGCCTGAATCGTATGGATCCTACGTACCCGTCTACCGGACTCTTGATCAACCCATAATTAATATTGGCGTTTATAGCGTTATAGCCACTTTGGGCCTGTTGTAATTTCGCTTTTGCAGTTTCTAATTGAACGTTGCTAATGATGTTCTTTTCAACCAACGGTTTTAATTTGTCCACCTCCACCTGGGCCGCATTTACATTGGCCTTTGCGGCCGCTGCATCTTGGGACAAGGACTGGGTCTCCAATTTGAACAAGGTTTCCCCTTTTCGCACTTTTTGACCTTCATCGACGAGCACATCGGTGATGTATCCAGAGATTTTCGCCCTTACCTCACTGTTGATGATTCCTTCTACACTTGCCGGATAGGTCTTGAACGAGGTGACATCTTGCACCGGAATTTCGATGACCTGATAGGGTTTTGGTCCTTCCGATGCTGCCTTTTGGCCGTCTTTACCACCGCAAGAAATTAGTAGAAAAACAGAAAATAGCAGGGTGATTCGTTTCATAACATTCATTTTTAAAAATGGGGTGTCCATTAATGGTTATCCTGGAATACTTGTATTTTTCCAAGTGTATCTTCTATAGTCCGTTTTGAGGCCTCCAAATGGTTTTGATATATCGTCCCTAAATAGCTTTTTTCAATGTATTTAGACGGTTGATAATCCCTTTTGAATTCATTGACCTTCTGCACAAGGATCAACTCTTGTGCGATAGCATCAAAATGTTCTTTTAATATATTGGTAATATAACTTCCAGAGCTTCGGAAATATCTTTTTCTATTGCCGGTCACGGTGTAGTACTCGATGAACTTTAGGGAGGTAAGTAGATTCAAATTGGTAGAAATAGAACTTTTACTCGCTTGTGTAATTTCCTTCAATTCCTCGAACAGGTAACCTTCCGTACCGGTCAATATTAGCAATGCATACATACGTGCGGCCAAAGGAGGTAATTCATGCCTCTTCTCAAAAAAAACACCTAATTCTTCCGTTAACTTTTTCTTTTCTTGCGAACAATGGCCCATTATCAAGTACTAATACTACAAAATTATAGTACTAGTTCGTTGTGTTCCGAACTAAACGGTATAAATTTATGTTAATTCCAACATCCATTACATTGCAGTACCC
>JBARCC010000049.1:0-2620 GCA_049793635.1 Maribacter sp.
ATGTTCTTTTATCCAATCCATCAGTTCATCCTCAACTTTTTTGTCGTGTGTAGTAACCTGATTGCTATGGATGATCAATTGATGCAGGGAAGCTTGATAAAAGGCTTCAATAATCTGGTTTTCGTCATTTTCGGCGCTGAAAAGCTTCCAGTTTCTTGCCCCATCTCGATAACGTTTATGTTTAAGAGCCGTAATTTTGGCAATCGCCTCCGAATGCATCTTTTTAGTGACGGTGTAGATGATATGCACCATAACCGACCCACCGGTATCATTCTCCTTTGAAATCGAGGGTTCAGAAAGGTCGGAAGCCAACTTGAGTGTAAAGTCCTTCGCAATGTCCAGCGGAAATCTCAAAGCGATCACCGCAATCAAGACGCTAGTAATGCCTGCGCCATAAAGCCCATACGACAAGCTTGTATAATCAGCGAACAATCCCCAAACGGCACTCCCCGTACCCATACTTCCCGACATGGCCATCAGAAAATAGGCAATACCTCGGGCACCATACCATTTTGGTAAAGTATACTGTGTCGAAGTCATGATACTTGTAAATGCCAATTGCCAGCTAACACCGGCCACGAAACAGATAGCCATGGCCACATATTTCGAAGCGGTAAATCCTAGAAAAAATAGGCAGATGCCTAAAAGAATAGATACGGCCATGGTCAATCGGCCAGCTCCCAGCTTACGCGTAATAAAATTTGCAAATAGAACACTAGTTACTGCACCAAATCCGGCAGCTCCAAGGAGATATCCGTAAAGATCGGCCCCTCCATTGAGCTGCTGCTTCGCAATCAAGGGCATGAACGCCCAAAGCGCAGCCGCTGGAAAGAAAAAAAGTAATGCGCGTATGATACTCTGGTATAAAGCGGGCGTATACCACAAAAATCGAATGGAGTCGCCCATAGAATGTGTCAACTTTTGGTTCGAAAGTTCTTCGTTTCGCGTTTCACGTTTCCAAAATGAAATCACCAAGACCACGGCTCCAAAAGATAGGGCATCTATCCAAAAAGGCAGGTCCAATGCGTACATAGTAATCAGCGCCCCGCCTAATATCGGACCCAGCGCCCTACTTAAATTGTAGGCGATACCAGTAAGATTGATGGCCGTTCTCAGCTGCGATTTGGGGACTAGTTGCGGAGTTAGGGCCGACAATACAGGATTGGAAAACGCCGCGCCTACACCGTTGAGCAACGTAAAAAACAGGAGGAGGAAAACCGTGGCCTTGTCCATATAAACGATATAAGCGAAAATAAGTGTGTTGAGCACCATCAACCCTTGTGAAATGATGATGATTTTTTTCTGATTAAAGCGGTCACCAATGGCACCTGCGGGCAGGGCTAGCATGAACAATGGAATTAAAGTGGCCGTTTGAACCAAAAGAAACCATAAAGGCAGATGAATTCAATTCGGTCATCAACCATCCAGAACCTACCGTGAAAAGCCAAGTGCCGGTTCTTGAGATAAAAGTAGCGACGACGAACAATAGGAAGAACCTATTCTTGTAAGGACTCGAGGTTTGCTCACCCATAGTAGCGCAGCGGAATATTTAGATTGTTTTGGTCATATAAAGAACCATAAATAATAATTGAAACAGCCAATTAGATGTGAACACCATAAAAGCTGTTTCCATTTAGCATACCCGTGCCAAGACGAATGTTTTCGCAATTTCCGAAAAGAAAACAAAATTTGACAGCGATTTTACCAAAATAATGAGGTAGAACGAATTCCCATTTAAAATTCAAACGAAAATGGAATTAATATAGAGAAATGGGCATTATCCGTATTTTTGTTCAAAAAAAATGAGCTTTTTAACGGCGGAGTGGAAGAAACTAATTTTTTTCAATTACAAAATCGACAAACACCTCCTTACCCCCTATATTCCAGCTGGAACGGAACTGGATTTGTTGAATGGGGACTGTTTCGTGAGCTTGGTAGGCATGATGTTCAAAAACACCAGGCTGTTAGGCATCAAAATACCTTTTCACGTTCATTTTGAAGAAGTCAACCTGAGATTTTACGTCAAGCGTCTAGAAAAAGGGGTCTATAAAAAAGGGGTTGTCTTTATTAAGGAAATCGTGCCAAAACCTGCATTGACTTTAGTGGCGAAAGCGGTATACGATGAAAATTACGAGACTCTTCCCATGTCGCATTCTTGGTTAATCGAAGAAAATCAGGAAATCATTTCGTATCGCTGGAAGAAAAAGGATAGATGGAGTTCCATCCAAGTAGTGGCCAATCCGAATACGCACGAAATTCCGAAGGATAGCGAAACCGAATTTATCTTGGAGCGTTATTGGGGCTACGCAAAAATAGACGGCACCAAATCAAATGAATACCAGGTGAAACATTCCAGATGGAAAATGCAGGATATCACAGCGTATACCGTTGACGTGAATTTTAGAGCTGTTTATGGTACGGAATTTGATTTTCTAGACCTTGCAGAACCAAGCTCGGTGATGTTGACCGAAGGATCTGAAGTCTCGATTGAGCAAAGAAGAACAGTAAAACAAGACGATACCAAATAAATCATATAAATAACTGAATATGAACACATTGTAAACTACTTTTTGCATTTTTGATTACTAAAGATTACAGAAATTCTGAGGCAATAAAACTC
>JBARCC010000050.1:0-8750 GCA_049793635.1 Maribacter sp.
ACCAAGAGTTCTTCCGTATAACCCAAAACACCCTTCAATGCGCCTTCAGAAGCATCCTTAAATGCTTTTTTTACTTCTTCGTAAGACGTTTCTTTTTGTAAACGCACCGTTAAATCGACTACGGAAACATCTGCGGTAGGTACCCTGAACGCCATTCCCGTAAGTTTACCTTTCAATGCAGGAATTACTTTGGTTACCGCAACGGCAGCACCTGTAGACGCAGGTATAATGTTCAATAAGGCACTTCTACCACCTCTCCAGTCTTTTTTAGACGGCCCATCAACGGTCATTTGGGTGGCGGTGGTAGCATGAACGGTAGTCATCAATGCTTCTTCTATCCCGAAGGCATCGTTCAATACTTTGGCCATCGGTGCCAAGCAATTTGTCGTACAAGATGCATTGGAAACAATGGTATCGGATGCTTTCGCATCTTTATGGTTTACCCCCATCACGAACATGGGAGCATCTTTAGAGGGAGCGGAAATTACCACTTTCTTAGCGCCGCCATCGATATGGTACTGTGCAGTTTCCAGAGTGGTAAAGATACCCGTGCATTCTGCGACGGTGGCAGCGCCTACTTCATCCCATTTGCAATTCTTGGGATCTCTCTCGGCAGTGATACGTACGGTTTTACCGTTTACGACCAAATGTCCTCCCTTTACCTCTACAGTGCCATCGAAAGCACCGTGTACGGAATCATATTTTAATAAATACGCCAAATGGTCAACATCCAACAAATCATTGATAGCGACTACATCTACGTCGCCCCTTTTGATGGTTGTTCTGAAGACCAATCTTCCTATTCTACCGAACCCGTTTATTCCTACTTTCAAATTTGACATGTTCTCTGTTTTTAACGTTTAATTTATGTTGTCATTATTTCGGAAACCCTGATGAGTTCCTTATCTATTTTCGTATGCCCCTTGATCGCCTTATTGATCGGGGTTAATGTTAATTTGTTATCCTGTATACCTACCATAAGGTTGGTTTTGCCTTCCAAAAGAGCTTCCACGGCCTTGACGCCCATACGGCACGCCAAAACACGATCATAACAGGACGGGGCTCCACCGCGTTGCATGTGGCCAAGTACCGATACCCGCACATCGTAAATAGGCAGGTGTTCTTCCACGTATTCCTTAAGTTCAAATACATTTTTACCTGACTTATCCCCTTCCGCAACAATAACGATGCTAGAGGATTTTCCCGACAGCTTACTGCGTTTAAGGCTTTCGAGCAATCGGTCGAGGCCCAAATTTTCTTCCGGAATCAATATTTCTTCCGCACCCGCACCCACTCCTGCATTAAGGGCAATGTGACCCACGTCCCTACCCATCACCTCTACAAAAAACAGGCGATTGTGCGAACTTGCGGTATCGCGGATCTTATCGATGCACTCGACCACCGTATTCAAGGCGGTATCGAAGCCCAAGGTATACGTTGTTCCAAAAATATCGTTATCGATGGTTCCGGGTATTCCGATGACGGGAAAATTAAATTCCCTATTAAAAATCATGGCCCCTGTGAAACTACCGTCACCGCCAATCACCACGAACGCATCAATACCCGCTTTTACAAGCTGTTCGTGCGCAAGCTTTCTACCCTCGGGGGTCCTAAAGTCATTGCAGCGTGCCGATTTTAGAATGGTACCGCCCTTATTTATGATGTTATTGACACTTCGAGCGTCCATCGGTTTGAAATCTCCTTCTATCATCCCCTGATACCCTCGGTAGATTGCCATGCAATCCACTTTCATATAGGCACAGGTACGAACAACGGATCTAATGGCTGCATTCATACCGGGAGAATCGCCACCTGAAGTCAGAACTGCTATTTTCTTAATTTTTGAAGACATCGAAAAATTTAAGCCAACGAAATTACTAAAAGTTAATGCAATAAAGAAATATAGCGGCCTTGCATTTCAAAGGAAATTATAGAAAACGTTTTCGTTGTGATATTAAACCAAAAAAGTCGCAAAAATTCCATGTTCTATAACAATCTAGGAAGGCATTGCGCTGTGCTTCTGGTTTCCTTCCTTCGGCGGACGGGCTGGTTTCTGGTTTCTGGTTTCTGGTTTCTGGTTTCTGGTTTCTGGTTTCTTATGATAATCATCACCATTCACCTTTTACCCTTCACCTTGTTACTTACGTTAATCCTTGCGTGACCACATGACTAGATCTCTCGAACCAACTACCGCCTTATCGCTGACGTATCGACTTTGGTTTGTCGTAGAATCGAATTAGACTGTCATTGCCCATTACTGCAGAGGGTACGTCTTGGAACGGCACAGGCTCCTCGGTTTTGGGTTTTTTATCGAATACTTTTCGGATCAATTCCCTGAAATTATTGAAATCTACCTCATAGGTAAGTCCCGCTCCTTGGGTAGAGCCCTGTTGCTCTGCCAGGAACGCCTGAATCTCACTTTGCCTACTAAAAAACTTGGCACTTAAGGTTCCTTCCTCGTTCAATAATACTTGTATCTCAAAATCCCCAGCCACCAGGGTTTCGCTCGATGCACCGACCGGCACACCCACTTTACCATTGAACAGAATTCGGTCAGAGATTTGGGTGGATACGGTGACCCCGATGCGGTCATCGGTCTCAATATCTGCTGACCTATCCAAAATGCCCTGCTCGTACGATAGACCGAGATTGAACTTGTCGTTGGTACCACTTAAGATAGAATTGAGGATACCGGATGCGCTTTGCACCAAATTTCCAGTAATCGCTTGTTGATTGATTCCGCTTTGGGCGTTCACAAAGGTACCTTGTGCCAATAGAAAGATAGCGTTCTTCTCTTCCACAGTGGGATCTTGAAGCCTATATTCCAATTCGGATTGCACGATGGAGTTGGTCCCCGGAAAATTGATACCGAAGTCGATATCGGGGCTTTGAAGTTGGCCCGTGAGCTTTATAACCACATCGGTAGGTATTCTACGGGTGAAACCGGGATCATCAAGTAAGGGTGCCGGGTTGGCATTCAACGAATACAGCGCCTCCATGTCCAAAATGGCTTCCAATGGCTTTTGATCCCAGTTGATGGTACCCCCTGGTTTCACCGTAAATTTCTTATCGATGATGCCCCCGAATTTATAGTTGAATTCTCCGGTCACTACCACAAAATCCCCATACATCTCAAATTTACCATTGGTATTGATCTGTATCAAGATAATGCCCTCGCCCGTGCCCTTGAGGGAACTTCCGGTTTTTGTGTCGGTGACGATCTCTACCTCAGCTTCTGGGGTAACGTCTAAGTTGAACTGCAATTCGAGCCCTTGGTAATCCTTTAATTGACGCTGCTCGTTAATATTTTTTATTTCGTTTTTTTCAAGAAAATTGATAAAGGAATAATCCCCCACGCTGGCAACATCGCTCAAGGGAATTTTTAAGGAAGTGCCGCGGGCGGTCTCGCCATCTACCGTAATGTTCAGGGCGGTGGTAGGACCATAGATTCGCCCTGTACCGTTCAAATATCCCGTACCGTAATACAGCTCCCCTTCCTTGAATTCCGTATTCAAAATAAGGAATCGCTCCCGTTTCGTATCCACATTCAAGTCCAGTACCCAATCCTGAAAATAGCTATGGGTAATCGTACCATCGAGATTTGCCCTGGTTCCTTTGGCTACATCACGAAGGGCAATATTCTGAAAATTAAAGGTCTGCTCGGAAAGCAGCACCCTCGATTGGGGCGCGAAACTGTAATCGACATTTAAATAGGGCACCGCAATACCGGCATTGTCAAGCGTAAGCAGGCCGTTGAAACTGGGGTTGTCTATATCGCCGACAATATTGACCATCCCGTCAATATTACCCCGTATGTGATCGATCACCCCTTCCCCTAAAGGGCTAAAAGGTGCTAAGTTGAAATTATTGAAATTTGCCCTTAGGTCCACTTTTGGGATTTTTCCTGTATTCTCGATCTTACCCACCGCGCCAAATTTTTCGAAACCGTTATCGGAGAGTTGTGAATTGACCTGAAATTCGGTCAAATCTTTGTTCCCGATGATATTGATGGCTAAATCGCCTAAAGGGATATCGTTGATTCCGAAACCATCGATATTCAAATTCGAAGAGGGAAGATAAATACCGTCTTTTTGCAGCACGTTCAAGGTACCATTGACCTCGCCCTGTAGCTTAAGACTATCGATGACCGGAGTAATTTTATTCAAGGAAACGATCTTAAACTCCAATTGTAAATCTTTATAAGTAGAATCGGCCAATTGACCCCTTAACCTGATCTGCTCCTTATCGCTGTTGTTCATCACTATTTCCTGGATAGTGATGCTATCCAAAGCCCTGTTCAGTATCACCTTGTTCTTGCTATCGCCATCTTTGTTCAACACCCAGGTATTCCCCTTAAAATTAACGTCGGATGTTTTGAGACCGATGACCGATTTATTCTCCTTATTGAACGTATGGTAGAAATTGAGGTTGTAGGAATCGTTGAAATCACTCCCACCCTTAAATTCAGACCTAAAGAACAAGGTGTCCTTTAGCGTTGTATTGATCAGGCTAAAATCCTTGAAATTATAGTAGGGTGTGTCCAATTCGCCCACTGAAATATACGTATTGAACAATGGGTTCTTGTTATCGATGCGCACCTCTATCTGATCAGCAGCGGTTCCGAAGGCAGCTATACTCGGCGATTCAAAATTGAGCTTGAAATCCCCATCGTCGGCTACGATCTTTCCTTTGATGAAGGTGTTAGGGTCAAAGCGCACATCCGGAAAAAATACGTCGACGATTTTATTATAGATTTTGAAATTGAAGGAAAGGTTTTGTCCCTCGGAAATTTCGAAAGGTTTGTAGTTGGTATAGATACTCCCCAATGAATTCTGCACCAGTTTGCCCAATTCCTTGACCTTGAAATTGCCTTTCATAAAACCGGTAATGATGTCGGGCGAATTGATGTTGATCGTGCGTTCGTTTTCTTCGTTAAACCGTGAGGTGACCGCAAAATCCTCGAAATAATAGGTATCATTTACATTTTGATAGCTGGTTTGGGTAAATTTGATGTCTCCGGTGATATTGTCCAAGGTATTGCCGTTGATATCCATGTTTACGTTCCCCTTGAAAATTGAAACGCTATCGTTGATGAAATTCAATTTTTTCAAATCTGCATAATCGACGGTGGCGGTAAAATTGAAGTTGTTCTTGTTTTCGGCCACATTGGCCAAACCCTTAAAATCGAACTTTAAATTTTCATCATTGCTTACCAGATTTCCATCGAATAATTGATCCTTGAGCACCCCAGATACCTTTACATCTTGATAGGTATATCTATTGAACTCAATGGAATAAATCTGGCCTATAATTTCGGTATTCAATTTTTCCTTTACAAAACCTTTCCCTTCGACATTAAAATCCAACGTGGTTTGCCCCAAGCTGTTGTTCTCGACAAAATCCCCTAGATTAAAATCGATCAATGAAATAAAACCTATATAGGTCGCATCATCGATATTATTGAAATTTGTGAGGACAACATCGGCATAACTGCTGCCGATGGCAGTATTCAAATTCACCTTTGCATCGATTGAGGAATTGGTGATCAGGGCATTTCCCCGTATGGTAAACTGCCCTAACTTGCTAAAGATAGAAGGCAATGAATTGCCGATGAGGTTAGGAAGCAAGGCATTTAATTGGTAATAGCTACTGGTGACATTTTTCATGTCTGCATTCAAACTAAAGGGTTTTTGGGAGCTGAAGAGGTTTTTAAAATTAAAATCGCCCCGTATGCCCGTATTGTCAGAGACCAAAAAAAGGTTGTTGGTGTTCAGGTCATTGAGCATGCCGCTTATATCGGCACTAAAGGTGACCTCTTTTCCTTTTCCAAATTCATTGTAAAGCAAGTTGATCTCATCGAAAGCCACTTTTGAGTCCACGAAGTTGGCCTCTACGTTTACCTTGTTCAGAAAATCCTTGAAATCTTCCCTATTGTAATTGAACACCACGTTTCCGTCGAGTTCGGACAAGGGTGTTTTTATCCTTAGGGAATCGAAGCGCATCTGTTCTTTGGTATAGGTAAACTGGGTCGCCAATTGATCTACCTTTAGGCCGCGATTGCTGTTGAAGGCCATAGCCTCTATCCCTACGGTAACCTCAGGTCCCAAAATTTGAAAATCCCTAGCCTTGATTCCAAGACTATCAAAATTTAAAATGGTGGGCTTTTCAAGATTTTCATCGATGTATTGAAATTTACTGCGTTGGATATCCACATAGGAAGAAGATAAAATAAAGGGAGGTGTACCGGGCGCCCTTGGTTTGCCGTCGTCCAATTTGTCTACGAATACTTCTAAGTTGGTACCTTCTTCCCCGTAATACGTTTTAAGTTTAAAATGAAGTTGATCCACCGCAATGTCCCCAAACTCCAATGTACCCTGGGCTAAATTACCGATACTCAGTATCGATGTCCTCAGCTCATTGATATAAAACAGGGTATCTGACTTATAATCCTCCACAAAGACACCTTCTAAAGCAGTGTCCCAAGAAATAAGGGATACCCGCAAACGTTCAATGCCGATATTGGTGCCGTATTTGTCATTGATTTGCTTTGTCGCATACTTGGCCAATAACGTCTGTACGGCGGGCAAGGAAAATATCAAGGTACCCAAAACGAGTATCAGCACTAGCACCAGTACTGTCCTTAACACTATTTTCCTAAGTTTTTTGATAGGGCTTTATGTTTTACCTTTGTTATTCAAATTTTATTCCAAATTGCAACAGAACACCATTTATATTCTTGCTATAGAATCTTCCTGCGATGATACTTCGGCGGCGGTTTTAATGAACGACAAAGTGCTAAGCAATGTAGTGGCCACCCAAGCTATTCATACCGAATATGGTGGGGTGGTACCTGAATTGGCTTCCAGAGCACATCAACAAAATATTGTCCCCGTCGTCCACCAAGCATTGGCCAAGGCAAATATCGATAAAAAACAATTATCAGCCATAGCATTTACACGCGGACCTGGGCTGATGGGCTCGCTTCTGGTCGGCACTTCGTTTGCAAAGTCATTATCCTTAGGTCTGCAGATTCCGCTTATCGAGGTAAACCATATGAAAGCCCATATTTTGGCCCATTTTATCGACGATAAAGAAATGAAAAAGCCTGAGTTTCCGTTTTTGGCATTGACCATTAGCGGAGGGCATACACAAATTGTGAAGGTCAATGATTACTTTGATATGCAGATTATCGGTCAGACGTTAGATGATGCCGTGGGTGAAGCTTTCGACAAAAGCGCCAAAATATTGGGGCTGCCCTACCCTGGCGGACCCCTAGTCGACACCTATGCGGCATTGGGAAATCCATTAAAATTCGAATTTCCGATACCTAAGGTCCCAGAGCTTGATTTTAGTTTTAGCGGTTTAAAAACCAACATTCTGTATTTCATCCAACGGCAGACCAAGGACAACCCGAACTTTGTTGAGGAGCATTTGAACGATATTTGCGCTTCTATACAGTATACCATCGTCGCCATATTGATGAAAAAATTAAAAAAAGCGGTGAAGGATACCGGTATACGAAACGTGGCCATCGGAGGCGGAGTTTCCGCAAATTCAGGAATTCGGAATGCGCTCTTAAAAGCACAGGCTACCCAAGGTTGGCAAACGTACATCCCTAAATTTGAATATTGCACCGATAATGCCGCCATGATCGGTATTGTGGGATATCATAAATACCTCAACCAGAAATTCACGGAACAACATGTGTCCGCCAAGGCCCGGTACGTAATTTCTTGACAACAACAGCATCCTATGCAACTCTTTTACAATCCTTCGATTACCGAAAAAGAACCCTTTTTTACGTTTGACCGTAACGAGAGCAAACATATCGTAAAAGTGCTTCGAAAGAGAAAAGGCGATGAAGTATGGATTACCGATGGGAGGGGTTTACGTTTTCAAGCCAAAATCACCGATGATCATATCAACCACTGCTCCGTTGAGCTATTGTCGTTCCATACGACCGACGTTCCCAACTACAAGTTGCATATGGCTGTCGCCCCAACGAAAATGAACGATCGCTTCGAATGGTTTTTAGAAAAAGCTACAGAGATCGGGGTGCATGAAATTACGCCCGTCATTTGTCAACGTTCGGAAAGAAAAACCATAAAACTGGATAGAATGCAACGGGTCGTTGAATCTGCCATGAAGCAATCGCTACAGACGTATTTGCCGACACTTCATGCGCCGGTTTCCCTTTCCACGTTTTTAGCCCATTCAAGGGAAGGTCTGAAATGCATCGCGCACTGCGAAGAAAGCGAACGCATTGCCTTAAAAGACACCATTGTTTGCAATAAAAATGTAACGATTTTAATTGGTCCTGAAGGTGATTTCGATATCTCGGAGCTAAAAAAAGCCTATAAGGCAGGTTATGTACCCGTGAGCCTAGGGACCACTAGATTACGAACGGAAACCGCCGCGCTGGTCGCCTGTTCGATCGTAGCGACCATCAATGAGGATGAGCATGGATAGGAGATTAGTCTTAAAGAAATTATTATTTCTTCCTCTGTAATGGTTAAAAATTATACTGTCCGATGAACATTCCTTACAACCACAGCGTCGAAGAGCGTCCTTCCCGGGTTCAATCGTTCACCGAATACCAGCTCTTACATGATGATACTCAATAGTGGTGTCATCGATTTCATATACCTTCCATAATGATAGGCCCTTGAAGATTTTGGCAATACTATCTATCATTGACGGATTAGTACTTGCCTTTCGATACGGAGATAGATTGAATTTTATTTTAGTAA
>JBARCC010000051.1:0-13654 GCA_049793635.1 Maribacter sp.
AAAAATGCCGATTATAACCGTCAGAACATAAGGCTCAACACCAAGGTGAACTTGACGGACTGGTTGGATATTAGGAACAACGTGGCCTATACTTTTACCAAATCCAATCGTGTTAGGGGAGGCGGTAGCATTACCGGTCTGTATATTGGATTACTAAGAAATCCTGCTGATTTTGATATTACCGATCACATAGGAACTTACGTTGATGATAGTGGAGACGTATTCCCAAATAGACAAAGATCTTATCGTAATCAATTGGGCGCTTCTGATAATGCAGGCTACAATAACCCCTTGTGGACTATCTACGAACAACGCAATGAAAGTAAAGTAGATCGGTTTTTAATGACCCCGGAAATAAATATTAGGGCCTTGAATTGGTTGGATTTTACGCTTAGGGGTGGGCTAGATTATTATTCAGACGAAAGATTGCAGTTTCTTCCTCTTAATACCGCCGGGGGAGCTAGATTCGGAGACCTGACCTCAACGGTAATCAGTAGTAAAGAATATAACCTTGACTTTTTAATGAAAACAAGGCATACCCTTACGACCGATATTGATTTGAATACCACCTTTGGCTTTAATTTTAACAATAGGCACAGAGCTACTACTTCAAATGAGCTATCGCCTTTCGTTGTTGATTCAAGACAGCCTATTACCGACCTCAACCCTGACGATGCAGCCACCAGCTGGACGAGGATTTTAAATCAAGTCCGCACTAGTAGAGGTTATGGCTTATTGAACTTTAGCCTTTTTGACCAGTTATTTATAAATACTTCCGCTTCTGTTGAAGCATCGTCTACAATTGACGGTTCATTTTTTTATCCCTCAGTAGACATGGCTTGGCAGTTCAGTGATTTGATAACTAATGACGCATTCTTTGGAAAGCTACGTGCTTCTTGGGGGAAAGTGGGCATTCAGCCTGGACCTTATCGTTTTGAAACCTTGGCCGTAACTGGTTTTACGGATTTCGGGGGTGCCTTTTTAGTATCAGATACCGAAGGAAATAGAAATTTACGCCCCGAGATCAAAACAGAGTATGAACTTGGAGCAGATCTAAGATTTTTTAAGAATCGGTTGAACCTAGGCGTCACGTATTACGCAAATGAAATAGACGACATTCTTTTTGAGGTAAAGACCAATCCAAGTTCAGGATTCAACAATAGCTATAGAAATGCCGGAATTATTGAAAACAAGGGCTGGGAAGTTGATTTAACGGCCAGAATTATCGAAAAAGAGGATTTCTCCCTATCCTTTAACTCCAATTTCAACAACAACGAAAACTTGGTCGTAGATATTTTCGGTGCTGAAACTGTCGATATTGGAGGTACTTCAAAAGCAGTTAAAGGATTTCCGATGAGCTCTTTTTGGTTGCCGGCTTCGGTTCTCAACGAAGATGGCAGTAGGGCACTGGACGAAAATGGTTTCCCGGAAGTAGATACGGAACGACGGGTGATTGGTGACCCTAATCCGGATTGGAGAGGCGGAGCGGGAATGCAACTTAACGTCAAAGGATTTGACTTCAGTTTTTTGTTCGAACATTCGCAAGGGGGTGATTTTATAAATAGGGGACGAATCGTAATGTATGGTTTTGGTACGCACGCCGATGTTGGCAATGAAGTTACTTTAACCGAAGATTTGGTAAACGTAGACGGTGATATTTTTGCTACAGGTACTACGGTAAGAGGTAATATTGCTGATTTCGGAGCGGGCAATGTACTATTGGACGAGTCCTATTATAGAACAAGAGGTGGCGGACTAGGATTCAATAAACTCAATGATCTTTATGTAGAGGATGCCACTTGGACCAAACTTAGAAATGTGACGCTTGGGTACACTTTTGACCAAAAAAGATATCCTAATTTTCCATTAAAAAGCTTGAGAGTAGCCTTAACAGGTAGAGACCTTGTGCTATGGACGGATATTGTAGGGTCAGATCCCGAAACAAGTTATTATGGCATTAGCAATGCCTCTGGATTAGACTATTTTACCAATCCATCTACACGTTCCGTACTTTTTAACGTAAGGGCTACTTTTTAAATTACTAACGCTTAAAGAATCTAAATATGAAGACGATATATAAAATTTATTCATTTCCATTCCTGTTGCTTAGCCTGTTATTTTTCGGCTGTGACGATTTGGTTGATGGGATTAATGAGAATCCCAATAGGTTTACGCTAGACGAGCTTGAACCAGGACAGTTTTTGAACGGTGCCGAGTACAATCTTATCGATATCCTGCTAGATGATTATAATAGAATGGCGGGATACTGGTCGGGACAGCTCATCGGGTTTGATCAAACGGAACTGGAACGGTACAACTATAACGTAACGTTTACCGACTTCGATTGGGACGGTTACCAAGAAGTATTGACACCCCTACGGGAAATTAGGGAAAGAACGCCCAATAACAATCGTTATCAAGGAATTACAAGGGTTTTGGAAGCCCAACTTATCGGAAATTATGCTTCGACCTATGGTGACATTCCATATTCCAATGCTTTGATGGATATAGACAATCCGGAATTCGACGGTCAAGCAGAAGTTTTTGAGGCTTTACAGTCAATTTTGGATGTGGCCATTAGCAATCTTTCCAATGTTACGCCCCAAGATGTGGTTTTAGAGGATTTCCTATTTAATGGAAACGCCACAAAATGGCTGCAGTCCGCTTGGACTTTGAAGGCCAGGTTTTATATGCTGACCCGGCAATATGATTTGGCCTATGCAGCGGCACAGAACGGAATAGCATCACAGGACAACAGTATGATCTTTGTTCCCTTGGATCTTGAGGACGTGACCAGCACAAAAAACAAATTTTGGATTCAACTGAACAATACCCCTAGTGTAGGGACTGGAGATAGTTATTTGGTGCAACTTTTAGAAGATGGCAGTGGTATTTCAAGAAACAATTCAAAGACAGACGAAACCGCCAGATTGGAATATTATAGAATTGATGAGGCAAACGCTGATAACAATTTGGGCATTGCCAACGAACTGGAACCCCAACCACTGATTACCTATCAGGAGAATTTATTGATACTGGCAGAGGCAGGCGCACGCTCACAAGGTTTCAATTTTGGTTTAGGCCATCTGAATACTTGGAGGGAAGCATTGGCAACTGGTGAATTTTTCAATGAAAGTGTGATTGGGTTGGGAAATCAATATGATACATATACAGCCGCGGACTTTGGTCCAGGGGGAATAGAGAACCAAGATAATATTGATGCGGATACGGCCCTGTTACGTGAAATTGTACAGGAACGGTATGTTACAGGTTTTACCACTTTCATGCCTTTTGATGATGCTAGAAGGCTTAGTTCGGAAAGTGCAATTGCCGTACCTTTTGCTAACAATACAACTACCGCTCCAGGAAGGGTAGAACGCTTTTTGTACCCAGAGGATGAAGTTCTAGCAAACACAAACGTGCCTGAAGATCCAGGTCTTTTTGCGCCAAATCCCATTAATCAATAATAAATATCAATTTTCTTAAAATTTAATTCAATGAAAAAGCAAGTAAAAAATTTTATGCTCCTAATGTTCACTCTTTGTGCTGTATCCCTTGGTAATGCCCAAGAGAAATCGACTGAATTCGAGGTATTGGGCAACTGCAATGGCTGCAAAAAACGTATCGAGAAAGCAGCTAACTCAATAGAAGGTGTGGCCAGCGCCTCGTGGAACAAGGATACCAAAATAATAGAGGTGGCGTATGATTCGGAAAAGACCTCATTGGAGGACATTTCCAAGGCAATTAACGAGGTAGGCCACGATACAAAATTTGGGAAAGCAAGCGATAGCGCCTATGATGCCTTACCTGGCTGTTGCCAGTATGATAGGGAAGGTCCTGATAATGCAAAAGCTTCCAAAGAAGAGGCAGTAGCTTCTTTTAGTTTTATGGTTTCCGGAAATTGCGGTATGTGTAAAAAACGTATCGAAAAAGCTTCTAAAGGCGTAACGGGGGTAATCGAAGCGAACTGGGATAAAGAGACCAAGGTTGTCAATATCAAGGTTTCGGATGAAAGCACGACAAGGGATATGGTTTCGGAAGCAATCTCCGGTGTAGGCCACGATACCGAATTTCATAAGGCCGAAGCGTCAATATATAATGACTTACCGGGCTGTTGCCAGTATGATAGGGTGCAATAAACATTTTAAACTTAGGGCTGTTCGCATTATTGGAATCATTACAGGACCGGATTGGAAGAAAAATTTAGAGTTAGTTTTCCTTGTTTGAGTTAGTCGATCCCGTTCTGGGTCAATAATGTTAGAGCAGCCCTTTTTATTACAAAAAGATGGTCGAAGAAAAAACAACTACCCTTGAGACCTATTTCAAAGGTTTCAGAAGGGATATCATCGGGGTAACACACGAAATAGAGACCCCATATGGAAAAAAACCACTGGTCTACGCAGATTGGATCGCCAGCGGTCGGCTCTACGCCCCGATAGAGGATATCATGCGGGACAGAATCGGACCTATGGTCGGCAATACACATTCGGAGAGCTCTCAAACCGGTAAATTGATGACCCATTTGTATGAAACGGCCAAGCAGCTTATTAAAGGGCATGTGAATGCATCGGAAGAGGATGTAATCATTACGACGGATACTGGCATGACCGGCGTGCTCTGTAAATTTCAACGGATTTTAGGTCTTAAGGTTCCCGAAAAACTTTCGCATTTGTTGGAAATATCCGAAAGCGAACGTCCCGTGATCTTTCTGACCCACATGGAGCATCACTCCAATCAAACTACTTGGTTGGAGACCATTGCCGATGTGGTGGTTCTGGAACCTTCGGAAGGATTGTTCGTAGCTGTAGAAAAACTTGAACAACAACTGGAAAAATATAAGGACCGCAAATTAAAAATAGGCTCATTTACCGCCTGCTCGAATGTAACCGGGGTAAGTGCTCCCTATCACGAACTGGCAGAGATCATGCATCAACATGGCGGATATTGCTTCGTAGATTTTGCGGCATCCGCACCATACGTTGATATTGATATGCATCCCAAAAAAGAATCCCAAAGGTTGGATGCCATCTTCTTTTCGCCCCATAAATTCCTGGGTGGTCCCGGAAGTTCGGGTGTGCTCGTCTTTAATAAAAAACTATATAAAAACCGTATCCCCGATAATCCCGGTGGAGGAACAGTAACCTGGACCAATCCTTGGGGCGGACATCATTTTTTTGAGAGTGTCGAGGCACGTGAAGACGGTGGTACGCCCGGATTTCTCCAAACCATGAAAACGGCCTTGGCAATTAAGTTGAAGGAAAAAATGGGAGTTGAAAAAATCCGCCAACGCGAAAATGAATTGGTACGCAAATGTTTTGAAGGACTTCATAAAATTAAGGGAATACAGGTATTGGCAAAAGAAGTACGGTACAGGTTGGGGGTCTTTTCATTCTATTTTGAAGATGTACACTACAATTTGGCCGTAAAACTTTTGAACGACCGATATGGCATACAAGTGCGGGGCGGTTGTTCCTGTGCAGGTACGTACGGCCATTTGTTGCTCAACGTTAGCAAAGAAGATTCCAAAAGGATAACGGATCAAATAGATGAAGGTGTCCTTGCCGAAAAGCCGGGTTGGGTAAGGGTGTCGCTGCATCCGACCATGACCGACGAAGAACTGGACTATATTCTCAATGCAATCAGAGAGCTTTCGGAGCATGGAAAGGAATGGTCGCGTGAATATCGATACAATGCAAACAATAATGAGTTTTACCACGTCCAAGAAAAATCGGAAAAACCCAACCTGACCGATTGGTTCAGCTTATAATCCATGAATACTATAATTTATATGAAATTGAAATACTTTATAAAAGCTGAACGGACTTCATTGTTCTTTGGCTTGGTCTTTGCCCTTTTTTTTAACACCATGATTGGTCAGGAAACCTTTCCAAAAAATGATGTGGCAGACAAGAGGCCCGAAGCTTTTGCCCTTACCAACGCCATGATCGTTACGGCACCTGGAGCAAAATTGGAAAACGCAACATTGTTAATCAGAAATGGTGTGGTCGAAACGGTGGCATCGAATGGAACGGTTCCCGACGGCTACACCAAAATTGATATGACAGGGCATCATATTTATCCTTCATTTATAGATGTTTTTAGCAGTTATGGACAGCCTGAGGTAAAAAAACCGCCAAGAGGCAATCCTTACGTTAAAAAAGAACAGATACAGTCAGACATCAAGGGTGCCTATAACGCCAACGAGGCCATTAAAGCTTCCTATAATGCGGCGGACGGATTTGAAGTGGATACCCAGAATGCCAAAAAACTAAGGGAACAAGGTTTCGGTGCCGTAGCGAGTCTGCGCCCCGACGGTATTGCTAGGGGTACGGCCGCTTTGGTGCTTTTGGGCGACAAGCGAGAAAACCAAATGGTAGTAGAATCACAGGTTGCATCCCACTTTTCATTTGATAAGGGCAGCTCTACCCAAGATTTTCCGATATCCCCCATGGGTTCCATTGCGTTGTTAAGACAGACCTTTTATGATGCCGCATGGTATAAGGATCTGGCTCCCATACCTTTTACCGATCTTTCACTGGAAGCCCTAGTAAATAGCAACCCTTTACCAAAGATTTTTGAAACGAACGGTTGGTTGACTGGTTTACGGGCGGCAAAAATTGCCCAAGAATTCAATATGCGATTCATCATCAAGGGAGGCGGTGACGAGTACCAACGTTTGGAGGAAATTAAAGCAACAAATTCCCAGTTAATAATTCCCTTGAATTTCCCCAAGACCTTTGATGTAAGCAATCCGTACATCACTCAGAAAATTTCTTTGGCAGACCTCAAACATTGGGAAATGGCCGCGAGCAATCCTGCCCTTCTGGAAAAAAATGGTATCACTTTTGCGCTTACCGCACATCCCTTGGGCAACAATAATGACTTTCTTGCCAACCTCAGGAAAGCGATCAGTTTTGGGCTAAATGAAGAAACGGCTTTGGCGGCACTAACCACCGTACCTGCCAAGATGCTGCGAACGGAAAGCAGTTTGGGTTCTTTGGAAAAGGGCAAAATCGCCAACTTTTTGGTAACGGATGGAAATCTTTTTAACCCTAAGACGAACGTATTGGAGAACTGGATAAGGGGAACACGACATACCCTACAACAACTTCCTATTACCAAAATTTTAGGGACATACCAACTTAAACTACCCAAAGAACAGTTCGATTTAAAACTGGAGTCGACCAAGGGAAAATATAAAGCCCATATTATTACCGCCTCAGGGGAAAATCTCAGAGCCGATTTTTCGATTCACGGTTCCATGGCAAGCCTACAATTTAGTGTTCCAAATAAGGACACCTATACTTTGGGCGGCTTTTACACTATCCAGGATCAAACAGTCCTTTTTTCAGGAACGGGAAGCTTGAACTACGAAAATGAATGGAGTTGGAGTGCACGTAAGATTTCTCCTTTAAAAGAGACTGCCAATGACAATGTTTCGGTCGGTAGGCGAATCAGCGGAAATATTGTTTATCCATTTATGGCCTATGGGAATACAGAGAAAATCAGGCCAGAAAGACTACTTATCAAAAACACAACTGTTTGGACCAACGAGGACGCTGGTGTGTTGGAGAATATGGACGTATTAGTGATCAATGGTAAAATTGAGCGCATCGGAACGAATCTGGAAGACACCACTGCCAAAAGAATCGACGGTACAGGTAAACACCTTACTCCGGGCATCATTGATGAACATTCGCATATTGCCATCAGTGCGGTCAACGACATTGCGGCTAACTCCGGTATGGTGCGCATGGGGGACGTCATCGATTCCGAAGATATAAGTATATACAGGGCGTTGGCCGGGGGTGTGGTGGCCGCCCATATTTTACACGGGTCGTCCGACCCCATAGGAGGGCAGTCCGCACTGATCAAATTAAAATGGGGAGAAAACCCTGAAAATCTAAAAATTAGCGAAGCGTCACCCTTTATAAAATTTGCCCTTGGCGAAAACCCCAAGCGTTCCAAAAGTGCTCCGTCCCTACGTTTTCCGAGGAGCCTTATGGGTCTGGAACAATTCTACAC
Source organism: Maribacter sp. (assembly GCA_049793635.1). Classification (GTDB taxonomy): domain Bacteria; phylum Bacteroidota; class Bacteroidia; order Flavobacteriales; family Flavobacteriaceae; genus Maribacter. Next base: position 8,026 of record JBARCC010000051.1, read on the forward strand.
CAATGCCTTCGTCGAGGCCTTGGACTATAAAAAAGAATGGAATGCCTACAACGGATCGGGGAAAAAACAAAGAACATCGGTTTCCGCTCCTAGAACGGATATCCTTAAGCAGACCATGCTGGAAATTGTAGAAGGGAATCGCTTTATCTCTTGCCATTCCTATCAAGAAAAGGAAATGCTCATGTTAATGGATGTAGCCGACAGGTTCGGTTTTACGGTCAATACGTTTACCCATGCCTTGGAAGGTCATCGCATTGCCGATAAAATGGCCGCTCACGGGGTCGGCGGTAGTACATTTTCCGACAAATGGAATTTTAAATGGGAAACCCGAAACGCCATTCCGTACAATGCGGTTATTATGCATCGAGAAGGAGTGACAACGGCCATTAATTCCGACAGCAGGGAAACCATTAGGCACCTGAACCACGAAGCGGCCAAATCGATGAAGTATGGGGGAATGAGTGCCGAGGATGCCCTTAAACTGATTACCCTTAACCCCGCCAAACTGTTGCATTTGGACAAAACGATGGGCAGTATCAAAGAGGGGAAATCCGCCGATCTGGTCCTATGGTCCGGCCCACCGCTTTCTATCTATGCAAAACCGGAAAAGACCATTGTTGAAGGTGCCATTTATTTTGATATGGATAGGGATCTTAAGCTCAGGGCCGAAATTAAAAAGGAAAGAGCACGAATCATCCAACTTATGCGCTCTGAAAAAGGGACGGCCAAAGCTGAACAAAAAATATCCACCACGAAGCCTGAATTTCATTGTGAGTATCTGGGCGAAGAGTAAAAAAAATGTTTATATGAAAACCAAAGAGTTTATTCAAAAATGTAGCTGTGTCCTTGTCCTACTTTTCTTTTTTAGTATTGGAACCGCACAACTGATGCCGAAACCCGCCGAGGCCCAACAAGAACCTATAGTGCTGATAGGAGGAACTATCCATACCGCTACCGGGGAGGTCATCGACAATGGAGCATTGGCTTTTGCCGATGGTAAAATTTCGTTTGTCGGCAAGGCCAGCGATCCGGCGTTCGACGCATCAGGGTATAATAGTATTGAAGTAAGGGGACAACACCTGTACCCCGGCCTTATTTTGCCAAATTCCTTAATCGGTATCGAGGAAATCAGCGGTGTCCCACAATCCAATGACAAGTTTGAGGAGGGGTCGATCAATCCGGGACTAAAGTCCTTTTATGCGTTCGACACAGGCTCAGGGCATATTCCCACTCTTAGGTACACAGGCATACTTATGGTAGAGACGATACCCTCTGGGGGTACGATATCGGGCACTTCCGCCGTAATGGAACTGGATGGATGGAGCTGGCAGGAGGCGGTCCATAAAAAGGAAGCTGCGGTACACTTGCACTGGCCTTCTTCATTGTCCCGCTCCTATGATTCCGATACAAAGACCACCAAGATAAAAAATAGGGGCGCATATGAGAATAAAGTACAAGAACTGGAGGCTTTGTTCGTTGCCGCACAATCTTACGGTAAATTAAAGAATAGGCCCTCCAACCTTAAATTAGAAGCCCTACAAGGGCTTTTTAAAGGTACTAAGGCCTTGATGATACATGCCAATGAGGCGAAGGAAATTGTGGAGAGTATACAGTTCGCCGAAGGCATGGGCGTACAAAAAATAGGTATCCTAACCTCTTATGCGGCTCTTGACGTTGCAGATTTTCTGAAGAGCAACAATATACCCGTTATAATACCTCCAACATACAATCTTCCGAATATGGACGACATGGATTATGATGCCCATTACAGCCTGCCACGTTTACTTTCAGAGAAAGGCATAGTAGTGGCATTGAGCCACAAGGGAATGTTGTCCACTTCCAGAAATTTTCCTTTCTATGCAGGTGTTGCGGCCGCTTTTGGAATGGACAAAGAGGAAGCATTAAAGTTGGTCTCCTTGAATCCTGCCAAGATTTTGGGCATCGATGGTCGGGTCGGGTCCCTTGAAGTCGGAAAGGATGCTACTTTTTTTGTTTCGATGGGCGATGCCCTGGATATTATGGACAATTCACTTACCCATGCTTTTATCCGAGGTAAAAACATAACTCTTGATGGACCGCACCAGGAACTTTATCTACGATATTCCAAGAAATTTGGCCAAGAACACTAGTTGCGCGGAATGGATATTGAAAAAATCCTTGTCGATTTTAGCAACTGGATATGGGATCTGCCCTTATTGATATTGCTGGTGGGGCCTTTTATAGATACCATTGTGGTATGCACCTTGACCGCCATTGCCATTTTAGTAACCAAAAGTTGGGAAACCCCGGACATCGGCGGCGTAACCGTAACATTAAATGCCTTTACAACGACCATGCCCGATTATGGTGCAATATTATTGGTGTTCATTGTATTCATCTTTGCGCTCACTTCCTTGTTTACGTATTCCTATTACGGCACTAAGTGTATCGCCTTTCTTCTGGGAACGCGGCACAAAAAAACCTACAATTATATGTATGTGGCCAGCATAACGTTGGGTTCAATTTCTACGATGAGCGGTATTGTAGGTCTCATTGACATTAGCTTTGCCTTGATGGCCATACCCACTATGCTATCTGCCCTAATCCTTTCTCCAAAGGTGAATAGGGCCACACTTATCTATTTTAAAAAGGTATATCTAAAATCCAGCACTATTTAAACCAAAGGCTATGAAAAAGATCGTAATTCTTTTATATCTAGCGAGCCTCGCATCGATCAGGGCCCAAACGACGAAATTTCAGGGGCAACCGCCAATTCAAATTGTACCTACTACTTCCAAACCAATACAAAAACAATGGAAGGGCATCTTTAAATTCAACAGTGGGGACGTGGTTTTTTCCAATGATTTTGAGGGGGCTAGACTTAATGGTGTCCTACAGGAAAATGATAGTACGTACACGGCTTTAATTACCTCTGAAAACACCCCGGTCAATACCAGTCCATGGTATGCCTTTAAGGTATGGGCCAAGGAAAAGGAGGAGATTTCGCTGATGCTGACGTATCAGGAATCGTCCAAACATAGGTATTATCCCAAACTAAGCCGTGATGGGCTCCACTGGTCGCCAATTGATTCGGTGAACTATACCGAATATGAAAAGGGGGACAAGGATTTTGGCCCTGGTTCGCTCCCGTTAAAAGTAAACATGAAATTGGAGGTAGGCCCCGATACGCTTTGGGTTGCGGGCCAAGAACTGCATACCTCGAAACATGTGTCCAACTGGAGAGGGACATTGTCGCAAAAACCTTTCATAAGTCAAATGGAAATAGGTAAAAGCCGTGAGGGAAGAAGCATAAAAGTTCTTACTATTGGTAAGGAATCGTCCAAAAACATGCTCATGGTCATATCAAGACAACATCCTCCCGAAGTCACGGGCTATCTTGCGATGAAATCCTTTATCGAAACCATAAGTTCCGATACCAAATTGGCCAGAAAGTTCAGAAGGAAATTTACTACCTATGTGGTGCCCTTGATGAATCCCGATGGAGTAGACAATGGTCATTGGCGCCATAATGCAGGGGGCATAGACCTAAATCGGGATTGGGCGAACTTTGAGCAACCGGAAACCCGGGCCGTAAAAACCTTTATGGAAAATAGAATAAGGGAAACCCGAGGAAAATTCTATTTTGGCATTGACTTCCACTCCACTTGGGACGATATTTACTATACCGTGGATCCCAAATTGGAGGGCAATATGCCCCGGCTGGTCCCTGATTGGTTAGAGGGCGTTAAAAACGCAATCGATTCTTACGACCCCAATATCAGGCCCAGCGACAAAATGGAGCCTACTGCAGTTTCAAGAAACTTTTTTTTCGTAAACTTCGGTGCCGAAGCCTTAGTTTTTGAAATTGGGGATAATACGCCAAGATCTTTCGTAAAGGAAAAAGGTAGAATAAGTGCCGAAATTTTGATGCAATTGATGCTGGACCGCCTAGATTAATAAATTGAAATATATATGAAAGCCTTTCGAAGAAAATTACTCTTTTTCCTTTTGATTTTGCCCTTCTTTATCGTGGCACAAAAGAGGATAGTGGACAAGGCCATTGAGGTATCGGGTATGGAAAAAATGAAAAATGCGGAGGCTTCCTTTACTTTTCGTGAGCACACCTATGAGTTCAAACGGCAAAACGGACAATTTACGTATACAAGAATCGGTAAGAATAGAGATAGCAGTCTGGTCCGCGATGTGTACACTAATAAAGGTTTTACCCGCTATATTGCCGATACCATTGTAAACCTGACCGAAAAAAGAAAAAATACATATACCAATTCGGTAAATTCGGTGATGTACTTTGCATTTCTTCCGTTGTGGCTAGGGGATGCTGCCGTGATCCTAGAGGATAAAGGAAAGAGCGTAATAAAAGGTAAGGAATACCATAAAATCCGTGTCACTTTTCAACAAGAAGGCGGTGGTGATGATTTTGAAGATGTATTTCTATATTGGTTCGATGTTGAGAATTACAGTATGGATTATCTTGCTTACAAATACTTTACTGGCAAAGGGGGAATGCGGTTTCGTGTGGCCTTTAATCAGCGTACCATTAATGGAGTGCTCATACAGGATTATCGGAACCTGCACCCTAAAATAAAAGATAGTGTTAATTTCGAAAAAATCGAGGATGCCTTTGAAAAGGGCAAATTGGAAGAACTCTCGCTCATCGAACTGAAAAATGTAAAAATCGAATCTATACCCAAACCTTAACTCAGTCTCGAATTCATTCAAAGATCCGAAGTATGTTTCCGGTAAGTTCTGTCTGGAATATTTTCAAGGGGTTACTGGTAATACTGTTCAAGGGCTTTCCGGTTTGGTCAAACCGTGCGCCATGGGTAGAACAGTAGTAAATACCGCCGTCGTTCTCCACAAACCTAACTTCCTCGGTCTGTTGATGGCTACAGATTTGACTGGCCGCAACGAAATCACCCTCCAAATTTTTAACTACCACTACATAATTTTTCAGGATAAAGTCCCCGTTGTTTTGTAGCCCGCCCCCCTCTTCTGAGTTAAGGTCAATGGTAAAATCGATTCCTGTAGGAATAGGTCTCATATCTTCAGGTGCTACGTTGCCATCTTTTGAGCAGCCCTGAACGCAGGGAAAAACTATGGCGAATGCCGCTCCGGCACCCAAACTCCGTAAAAACTCTTTTCTTTCCATATCAAAAAGGTTTATAAAGAATCAACGCTTTCCCATGAAAAATAGTATTAGTCCATAGGCGCTATTAATTATTAGGCGATTTTCAATTTTTACAACATATTTCCTACCAACATGACAATGGTCATGTTTTTGTTTAAACACTTCATTTACCTTTGGACAGTAAATTAGGCCAACAACATCATAACTTACTAATATTTAGTGCTTTGTGAATTTAAAAAATAAACCGGCTATTTGTAAATCTTAAACATTTTTGACTACCTTAATAGAATGAAACGCTTTTTTCATAAAATATTAGCCTTCACTTTAACTTTCGCAGTGCTTTTTTCCACTACGTCTTTTGCAGCGGATATGCACTTCTGTTGTGATAAATTGGTGGATCTTGCTGTTTTCAGTAAAGCAAAGCTATGCTATGAAAAAGTTAAGAAACAAGATGAAAAACCTACCAAAGAATGTTCCGTAGGGCAAATGGATTGTTGTAGC
>JBARCC010000052.1:0-2895 GCA_049793635.1 Maribacter sp.
AATTCCGGACTTCTTTGGAGTCGATTCGTGTCTCGTTCTTATCGGTTATCGAAGAAATAATGTTCTTCGCCTCCTCCGATGGATGAATTTGCATCGCAATTTCTGCGTATTTCCGTGCATCCATATCTGAAACCGCAATATTGCCCGAAGTTTGATAGACGATATGTACATCATGGCCCTGCTCGACCAATCTATCGAAGGTGCCGCCCATTGAAATTACGTCGTCATCAGGGTGCGGGCTGAATATGATTACCCGTTTTTTGGCAGGTGTCGCCCTTTCGGGCCGGTTGGTATCGTCAGCACCGGGTTTTCCTCCGGGCCATCCGGTTATGGAATGCTGTAGTTTATTGAACATTTTTATATTGAGGTCGTACGAGTCTTCCGAGATGAGTAGGTCGGCCATGCCATTATCGTTATAATCCTTATCGGTAAGGCTCAGAATGGTCTTTCCCGTAGTTTCGCATAACCATACCATGGCTTTGGCTTTCAGGTCCTCGGTCCAGGTACAGGCATCCACCAGCCAGGGGGTTTTGTTTCGGGTAAGTTCACTTCCTGCTCCCGTATCGAGCACAAAGGTGCAGTTCTCGTGATGTTGTAAATAGGTTGCGGGTACGTGTGAGGATACTTCCCCTTCTATGGTCTTTTGAATGATATCTGCTTTATTCTGTCCCCAGCCTAATAGAATAATGCGTTTTGCCTTCCTGACGGTATTAATACCCATGGTGATGGCCTTTCTGGGTACATTGTCGATTCCTAAAAACGATGGTGCAGCGTCGACACGTGTGATATGGTCCAAGGTAACGACCCTGGTACCTGAATTAAAGTGGGAGCCGGGTTCATTGAACCCGATATGTCCCGTTCGACCGATTCCCAATAATTGAAAATCGAGCCCACCGTGTTCCTTTATTTTTTGTTCGTAAGATAGACAGTAATCAATGGTTTCTTCGGTACTTACGGTACCATCGGGTATATGTATATTCTGCTCTGGAATATCCACATGATTGAAAAGATGTTCATGCATGAAGTAAAAATAACTTTGAATGTTATTGGGCTCCATAGGCAAATATTCGTCCAAATTAAAAGTAACTACATTCTTGAACGTCAACCCTTCTTCCTTGTGCATGCGTACCAATTCTTCATAGACGCGAATAGGTGAAGAACCTGTTGCCAGACCTAGGACGCAGTTTCTTTTTTGACCCTGTCGTTTTTTGATCAAATTGGCAATCTCTTGGGCAACCTGTATGGAAGCTTCATTGGAGTCTTGAAAGATGACGTTATGTATCTTTTCGAATCGGGTTTCTTCGAACTGACCAACAGGTTGATGTTTAATGTCAATTTTGAGGTGCTGTAAGGTACTTTTCATCTCGTTTTATCGGAATAATGGGTTCGTAAATCATGCAAATATAAGCGTAATATTTTTTATTTGCTGTTTTTTGCAGTTATTATTGCTGCTTTATGCAATATAACATAAGTTGTTCCGGTTGATAATCAATATTACTTCATAAAACTGCAAAGCAATAAAATCCCTATCTTTGTGACATTATTACCATCAGTCAGAACAATTTCATGTTAAAAGAAGAACGTCATCAAACGATTTTAAACGAGGTAGATCTTCATAATCGAATCCTATTGACCGATATTGCAGATGCATTGGATGTTTCTATCGATACCATTCGGCGGGATGTAAAAGAACTCGATGCCGACCAAAAATTGAAAAAAGTGCATGGTGGGGCGATTTCAATGGGATTTATGACCAATAGCACACGCAACACCAATATTTATAAACTGGAACATAAGGTCGCTATTGCGACCAAAGCCTTGAGCATGTTGAAGGATGGTGCAGTGATTTTTATAGATGGAGGAACCACTTGTATGGAGCTTGCGCGCATCATCCCAGAAAATTTAAACCTTACCTGCTTTACCATCAGTTTGCCAGTGGCGATGGAACTTTCGAATAAGGCGAACGTAAACGTGATTTCTATCGGGGGACAAATCTCAAAAGAGGCGCAAATAGCCATCGGCGCGAACGCCATTCACCACTTATCGGAAATACGGGTCGATTATAGCTTTATCGGTACCGGGTATGTAGATGCGGTCTATGGACTAACGGAATTTGACTGGGACATTGTACAGATCAAAAAAGCGGTCATCAAAGCGTCCAAAAAAACGGTTTTACTGTCCATCTCCGAAAAATTGAATTCGCAGCACCGTTACAAAACCTGCGATATCAATACGATTAATACCATGATTACCGAGCTGGATGCCGAGAACCCCTTGCTCAACGCATTTAAATCTCACGATATCAAAATTTTATAAATAGGATGGACTACAGCAAAATCACCGAAACGCCCTCTAACCATACAGATTTGGAATTGATGGACACCCAGACCCTTTTGTTGAAAATGAACGAGGAAGACAAGAAGGTAGCCCTCGCGGTAGGGCGAACGATTCCACAAATAACAACATTGGTCGATGCCCTGGCCGAACGTTTTGAAAAGGGCGGTAGGCTGTTTTACATTGGTGCGGGAACCAGTGGGCGCCTTGGTATTTTAGATGCTTCCGAAATTCCGCCAACGTTTGGCATGCCGCACGAACGTGTGGTCGGAATCATTGCGGGTGGCGATACCGCCATTAGGAAGGCGGTCGAAAATGCCGAGGACGATACACAACAGGCGTGGTTGGACTTAAAAGCACATGCAATTACGGATAAGGATGTGGTGGTCGGAATTGCCGCCTCGGGGGGAACCCCCTATGTCATCGGAGGCTTAAGGGCTGCCAAAAAAAATGGAATCTTAACCGCAGCCATTACTAACAACCCCGGTGCGCCCATTGCTCAAATCGCGGAGATACCCATCGAAATCAATGTCGGGCCGGAGTTTGTGACCGGTAGTACCC
>JBARCC010000053.1:0-4636 GCA_049793635.1 Maribacter sp.
TTTTAGCTACAAATGGATTTGAAGAAAGTGAATTAAAATCTCCCAAAGAAGCCATGGAAAAAGAAGGCTTTAAAGTAGATGTCGTAAGTCCAGAAAGTGGAGAAATAAAAGCGTGGGCAAATGGAAATTGGTCCAATAGCTATAAAGTAGATAGAAATCTAAAAGATGTGAAAGCGGATGAATATAATGCTTTGGTATTACCGGGCGGCGTAATCAACCCAGATAATTTGAGAAGAAATGAAGATGTTTTAATGTTCGTTAGAGATTTCTTTAAAATGAAAAAACCAGTAGCCGCAATTTGCCATGCACCTTGGACTTTAATAAGTGCAGGAGTGGTGAAGGGAAGAAAAATGACATCATTTAATTCTATCAAGGATGATTTGATAAATGCAGGCGCCAATTGGGTAGACCAAGAGGTAGTTGTAGACGAAGGATTTGTGACAAGCAGAAATCCAAATGACTTACCTGCTTTTAACTCTAAGTTAATCGAAGAGATAAAAGAAGGAAAACATGAAATGCAACACGCATAATTTGAATTAGTCCTAAAAAAAGCTCGGGCAATTGGTCGGGCTTTTTTTATGCGCTATTCTAAAATTCTTAGCTTTACGAATGCATCCAATTAAAATTTCAGGCGCTTCTAAACTTCCCGATGTAAAAACCACCATTTTTACCACGATTGGTAATCTTGCCCGCAAGCACAGCGCCATAGACCTATCCCAGGGATTTCCAAATTTTGAAGCGGACCCCAATTTATTGACCTTGGTTTCCAACGCCATGCAAGAGGGTCACAACCAATATGCCCCTATGCCCGGCCATTTTGGATTACGGGAAGTCATTACCCAAAAAATTGAAGCACTTCATAAGCATCACTATCATCCTGAAACCGAAATCACAATAACGGTCGGAGCTACGCAAGCGATTTTTACAGCCATTACCGCATTTATTGGTCATGGTGACGAGGTAATTGTTATTAAACCTGCGTACGACTGTTACGAGCCCGCTATTGCATTAAATGGGGGTAAACCTATCTATATTCAATTAAATGCACCAGCGTATCAAATCGATTGGAATAGTTTTAAGGATAAAATAACGGAACGGACGAAAATGGTGATTATCAATACACCGCATAATCCTAGTGGAAAAATCCTTTCGAAAAAGGATATGGAACAACTTCAAGATCTTTTAAGGCCCACGAATATAATATTGCTGAGTGATGAAGTATATGAGCACATCATTTTTGATGGGGAGGAGCATCAAAGTGCTTCCCGTTTTCCAGATTTAGCAGCCCGTAGTTTTATTTGTGCCTCTTTTGGGAAAACCTTTCATGTAACGGGTTGGAAAATGGGGTATTGTGCCGCCCCGGAAGCGTTGATGGAAGAGTTTAGAAAGGTACACCAATTTGCGGTTTTTTGTGTAGACCATCCTGTACAACGGGCGCTGGCGACCTATTTAAAAACTCCTTCGCATTATTTGAATCTAAATACCTTCTATCAACAAAAACGGGATTACTTTCTTAAGGGCATTGCAGCGTCGAGGTTTACGTTTACCCCATCCGCAGGTACTTATTTTCAACTGCTGGATTTTTCTACCATTACCCAAAAGGAAGACAACGCCTTTGGAAAAGAGTTGATTAAAAGTCATAAAATCGCGAGTATCCCCATTTCGTCCTTTAACACCAGTCATAGGGACGATAAAATGTTGCGGTTCTGTTTTGCCAAGAAACAGGAGACGCTCGAACAAGCTATAGAAATACTATGCAATTTATAGTTGTGGTCTCGGCATACGGTTCAATAGCCTCACCCAAAGCCAAATTCGCACCGCTATAGTATTTTTATTAATCCAAAGCCGCGTTTACTTTGGTCATCAACGCGCCTATTTGGTTAGGCTCCAGCCAACGGGTTACCACCACGAGATCATTTTCGTTGTCGATGACAATAAAATTCCCCCCAAAGCCCGCTGCATAATAGATATTCTCGGATAAGCCTTCCCAATGCCGGTCGCCCTTTCGGTTGAGCCACCACATATACCCGTAATTGGGGTTTGGTATTGAAGAGGTAGTTGCTTTATGAATCCAATCTTTTGATATCAATTGTTGTTCTTTCCATTTGCCCTCATTCAAAAACAACAGTCCAAAACGGGCCATGTCTTCCGCGTTTATAAAGAGACCGGCACCAGAATGACCGCCTCCCGTAACCGATTTCATTTGAAGGCCATCGACTTCGGTCCACGCATGGTCATACCCAAACCAGCGCCATGTGGTGGAGGCGCCGATTTTATCCATAATCCGCTCCTTTAGGACAAGGGGCATTGGTTTGCGCAAAATATGGGTCAAGGAATAGGCAAGTACGTTTACCCGTACATCATTGTACTCCATTACGGTACCCGGCTCCTCCGGTTGCGCGCGTTTCCAATCATCGATCCCTCCTTCTTTTGGTGGCCTATCCGCCCAATCCTTACCACCCCAAAGTTCCCCAGACCAAGCCGAATTTTGTTGGAGCAGCTGCTCCCAGGTAATTTTTGAATTATGGGCACCGTCAAACGTTCCATCCCAAATATAATCCCCTACCTTATCTTTGACATCTTCTATTAATCCATCATCAAAGGCCAAACCAGCCATGGTGCTCAAAAAACTTTTGGTAACACTAAAGGTCATGTCTACACGTTGGGTATCTCCCCACTTGGCAATGATATATCCATTTTTTAAGATGAGTCCGGCGGGTCCGCCACGCTTTTTGGTCGGTCCAAGTATTTTATGAAACGGTTCCCGTTCGAACCCCTCTAAAATGGCAATTCGCAAATCTCTAGAACCCGAATATTCATTGGCTTCGGCAAACGCTACCGCTTCGTCTAAACGCGTTTTATTAATTTTAAATTCTGTTGGATTCTTTTCCTCCCAAACTGCGCGGTAATCGGGAAAATAGCGGCTTTGTGCGTTACCATTGGCAACCAATACGAGCACCAGAAATAATTGAAATAAAAGCTTCATAATCGGTAGTTTAGAGAAGCTACAAGGTACATAATAAATTTCTTGAAACGGATTATCCTCGAGGTAGGGCCCTCGGGGAATTATTGGATTAGATCGTAACGCATTAACCAATCGGTTTGCTCATCGGTCCCTATAAAATAAGGATGCGTCCCGAATTTGTAAAAACCATGGCGTTCATAGAACCTTATAGCACCTTCGTTTTTTTCCCATACCCCCAACCATAACAGTTCTTTATCGAATTGACCGGATATTTCCTTTATTTTATGAACGATGTGATTTCCAAGCCCCATACCCTGATATTCCGACAGCACATAAATACGCTCAAGCTCAATACTGGTCGCATATTTTAAGTCGGTTTGGGCGTTGCCCCTGTTGAGTTTGAAGTAAGCGACCAAGACCTCGTTAAAAAAAACGAAATAGAAAAAACAATCAAGGTTCGCCAGCTCTAGAGCAAGAGTTTTTTCGGCAAAGGCCGTTTCAACATAACTTCGAAAATCTTCGGGATCATTATCTTTTTCAAAGGCCTCTGTGAACGTCTGTTTAGAGACTTCTGCCAACTGTTTCAAGTCTTCGGAGGTGCATGCTTTGTAAATCAATTCCATCCTTCTAAAATAGGAAAAGGAGCAATGTAATTTGCTACTTATAGGGGAATTAAAGCTTTTGATTCTTTCAATACCTCCAGATCTTCTTAATTTTTAAAATACCAAACTTCAATAGGTCTACCAGCGAAGGTGTGACTTCGATGACACAGTGCCATTGTTCGGCATTTGTCTGCATAATTACTATATATTTCATAGGATATTAATTTTGTTTTAGCGCGAATGGTTTGCCCTCTATTCTCATGAGCATTGTACCGTCTTCTGTATCCTTCATTTCAAGAAATTCATCTGGAAAATCGGTACCCGGATAGGAGAGCATATAGATGTTGTCATTAACGCTCCATGAAAAATCGGTAAGAAAAACAACCTTATCGTTCTTATACCCATGAAAACGCCCCAAGTACACATCATTGAATATCCATTCCTCGCTATCTACGACCATTTTATTGGTATTGGTAGCCGTTTTCACGTTGTTTTTCCATATTCCGATGATGGGATCTGTATTGGTTTCGATTTTTGTACAGGAACTGATCAGTACCCATATAAGCAAGCATTTGATAGTATTGTTCATTTTAGGCTAAGTTTCAAAGCGATTTGGGAATCACTTTCGTTTACCTTCACAATATATGTAGTCTTTTTCTTACATTAAAATTAATGTGGTAAAATCGCCTATACTTGTGGTGAACGTCTAAAAACATAGATTTTACTCATTTTGCAGCCTTTATAGTAGATTGGGTGCTCCCTGGGTCGATTCTTTACCTACAAATCCCTTAATTGACGGTAAGCTTGTTTTACGTCGATTTTTGCCATTTTAGTTTCTGTAGCTGTGGCTATGCAATCAAAAGATAATTTCATCAGTCTACCGGGGCCGTTATTCCCGGTTCCAAACATACATTTGCGAAGAGTTCATTTACAGGTCCCGTAGTCATCATATATACTCCTTGGCAAGCGAACGTAAGTTTGGAAAGTTTTAAAAAAGTTAACCATCTCTTGGCGGGCCCAAGAGGCATTGAAGGGAAATTCAGATTTTATTTCAACGCAAGACTTGGAT
>JBARCC010000054.1:0-3786 GCA_049793635.1 Maribacter sp.
GATTAAGACTTGTGTCACGATCTCCCACGACCTTTGATGGCGATTTTACGTTTATAGTGCCATGGTCTGTGGTAATGATCAATTTCATTCCCAGACTTTGCGCTTGTTGTATAATTTCCAACATGGGCGAATTCTTGAACCAGCTTTTGGTCAATGACCGATAGGCCTTGTCATTCGAGGCCAGTTCCTTTATAACTTCCATTTCTGTTTTGGAGTGCGACAACATATCCACGAAATTATAAACGATTACCGTAAGGTCATTGTCCTTTTGGGATTTAAAGTTCGAGCTTAGATGCTTGCCTTGTTTAAGACTGCTTATTTTATGGTATTCCCATTTCAGATCAAGGCCTAGTCGCTTCAATTGTTCTCCAAGAAATTTATCCTCGAATAAATTTTTGCCCCCATCATCCGTATCGTTTTTCCACCAATCCGGATATTTCTTTTCCATATCCAGGGGAGTCAATCCAGCAAAAATCGCGTTTCTGGCATACTGGGTCGCAGTGGGTAGAATACTATAATACGAATCTTCTTTTTTCTTTTTGTAAAAAGAACTTACCGTATCCTCAAAAGCGTACCACTGGTCGTAGCGTAAATTATCGACCACGATGAGCAATGTTTTCTCGTCCTTTAGTTCGGGAGCGATCCATTCCTTGAAAAGGGTGTGGGACAACACAGGGGCATCCGCACCCGTAAACCAATCTACATAATTACGGTCCACGAATTTTCCGAACTGTTGGTTGGCCTCGGTCTTTTGCGATTCCAATATTTCGAACATTCCGCTATCCTCGATTTCTTCGAGTTGCAATTCCCAATAGATCAGTTTTTTATACAGATCTATCCATTCTTGATGACTGTTGACCATAGAAAGGTCCATCGCTATTTTTCGGAACTCTTGCTGATAATTGCTCGTTGTCTTCTCGGAGACGAGTCTCGAATGGTCCAAGTTCTTTTTCAGGGACAATAAAATCTGATTTGGGTTCACAGGCTTTATGAGGTAATCCGCTATTTTGGACCCAATTGCTTCCTCCATGATAAATTCCTCTTCGCTTTTTGTAATCATTACCACAGGTAGCGTACTATTATTGGCTTTAATTTCCGATAACGTTTCCAACCCTGAGATGCCCGGCATATTTTCATCCAGAAAAACAATGTCGACCCTCGTAGTCATAAGTTCCTCCAACGCTTCTTGACCGCTTTTACAGGTAATGACCTCATAATTTTTTGATTCTAAGAATAAGATGTGGGGTTTTAACAAGTCGATTTCGTCATCTACCCATAGTATTTTTATCTTGTTCATGATGTCAATATTTTTGATTATCAGTTTTATGCTGATGCTTTTGTATAACTTTGAAAAGCAAATTTTAGAAAAGCCAGTTCTATCTTGAAGACCTCGAACAAACTTAAAATCTTTAATGATCCAATTTACGGATTTATTAGAATCCCGAATACGCTGATTTTCGACCTGATCGCCCATCCTTATTTTCAGAGACTTCGTAGAATATCCCAAATGGGTCTTTCGTATTTAGTATATCCCGGTGCACACCACACCCGATTTCATCATGCGCTCGGATGCATGTACTTAATGCAAAAAGCAATACAAGTACTTCGTTTTAAAGGAGTTGAAATCACCCAAGAAGAAGAAGATGGTTTATTGGCGGCTATTTTGCTCCACGATATCGGCCATGGCCCGTTTTCCCATGCGATGGAACATAGTATCGTAGAAGGTGTGAGCCACGAGTTCATTTCCCTTGAATTCATGAAAGAACTCAACGAACGATTTAACGGAAGTTTAACGGAGGCTCTCTCAATTTTTACGCGTAAGCATCCTAAAAAGTTCCTGAACCAGTTGGTTTCAAGCCAGTTGGATATGGACCGGTTGGATTATTTGAAGCGGGACAGTTTTTACACAGGGGTCGCCGAGGGAAATACCAACGCCGAACGTTTGATCACCATGTTGAACGTTGTGGAGGGAAGCCTAGTGGTAGAGGAGAAAGGCATTTATTCCGTAGAAAAGTTTTTAATGGCCAGGCGGTTCATGTATTGGCAGGTATATCTACACAAAACAGGGGTAGTCGCCGAACAGTTACTCATCGGTATTTTAAAAAGGGCACGTTACCTTATCTCTAATGGTGACTCATTGCCGTGCAGTGCCCCGTTGCACTTCTTTTTGACACAACATATCGGCAAAACCAATTTTAGTCAAGGCATACTCCTAAAATTCGCCATGTTGGACGATGTGGATATTTTAGCGTCCTTAAAAGAATGGCAATACGTCGATGATTTTGTGCTATCCGAACTCTGCAAAATGATCATCCACAGAAGGCTTCTTCATATTAAGGTAAAAAAGGAACCGGTCAACGATACGAAGTTCAAGCAGAAGTTTGAAAACTTCAAAAAGAAACACCACCTATCGAGTGAAGAGACGGCCTATTTTGTATTTAAAGGCGTGCTTAAAAACAAAGCCTATGATAGGGAGGTCCAAAACATCAATATTCTCAGAAAGAACGGGAAGATTACCGACGTTGCCAAACTATCGGATCACTTGAATCTGAACGCACTTTCAAAAACGGTTACCAAATATTATATCTGTTTTCCCAAAGAAGCAGTTTAACTATTTTTCTTACTTTTACGCCCATGGAATTTACAGCTGGCCAGATTGCAGGTATTTTAGAAGGAGAAGTACATGGAAATCCAGATGTTGCCGTGCATAGACTTGCCAAAATAGAGGAAGGGGAAGAAGGTTCCTTAACCTTTTTGGCCAACCCAAAATATACCCCGTTCATTTATAAAACAAGAGCTTCCGTTACCATTGTAAATAGAAGTTTTATTCCCGATCAACACCTTTATACTACGTTGATAAAGGTAGAAGATGCCTATAAATCGTTTTCGAAATTATTGGAATATTATAATCAAGTAAAAAATAATAAAGTCGGTATCGAGGAACCTGTCTTCAAATCTGAAACCGTGACCTTTGGTACCGAATTATATTTAGGAGCATTTTCCTATATTGGCAATAATGTGAAGTTGGGTAATCATGTGAAAATATATCCCAACGCATATATAGGGGATAATGTAACGATTGGAGATCACGTGATCGTTTTTGCAGGCGCGAAAATTTATTCAGAAAGTATCATCGGTAATCATTGTGTAGTGCATAGTGGCGCGGTCATCGGTGCCGATGGCTTCGGATTTACCCCTAACGAGAAAGGAGAATTTACCAAAGTGCCGCAGACAGGAAACGTAATTTTAGAGGATAACGTCGACATTGGTGCTGGGACTACGATTGACCGTGCTACACTTGGCTCCACCATTCTAAGGAAAGGCGTAAAATTGGACAACCAAATACAGATTGCGCATAACGTTGAAATAGGGGAACATACGGTCATTGCCGCACAAACTGGGATTGCAGGTTCTACCAAAATCGGTAAACATTGCATGATCGGAGGACAAGTGGGCATTGTGGGCCATATCATCATTGGAGATTACGTTCGCATTCAAGCACAATCGGGGATAGGAAGGAATGTCAAGGACAGGGAGGTATTGCAGGGATCTCCAGCCCTAAATTATGGGGATTACAACAAATCATACGTTAATTTTAAGAACTTACCTAAAATAGTCAACAAAATCGACAACTTAGAAAAAAAGGAGTGACGATGAGTACAAGCAAAAACAAACAACGAACGATAAAGAACGAAGTAAGCCTAACAGGTGTTGGCTTGCATACCGGTAGTGATGTAACCTTAACATTTTTACCAGCAGAGGTAAACCACGGGTACGCTTTCAAAC
>JBARCC010000055.1:0-4569 GCA_049793635.1 Maribacter sp.
GTGCCAAGTTTGAATGAACGAAGAAGCGATATTCCTTTGCTTATCGCACATTTTTCCAAGAAAATTACCGAGGAGCAAGGTATGGCAACAAAAACATTTTCCGATGCGGCCATCAAACTACTTAAGGCGTATGATTGGACGGGAAATATACGCGAACTCAGAAATGTGGTAGAGCGTTTGATCATTCTCGGTGGACAGGATGTTTCCGAAGATGATGTAAAATTGTTCGCCAGCAAATGAACTATAGTCTTGGTCAGGTCGACCGACTACTTGCAGTTTCCGATTTTATCTAGCGCTTCTTGAGTGATGTTTTTGGTGCGTAGGTTATAGTATTTTTTACCTTCCGACAGGTCGGGTTTCAGAAGCTCACGTTCACATTCATCAAAAATACGCTGGGCAAAGGCATGGGCTTCTGTGCAACTCACGGTCTCTACCACTTTATTAAGTGAAAATTGATATTTTTCTAGAGAAAGGTCGATTTTTTCGTGAATACTCAATACGACCGGTTTTTCGATTTCTGGGGCACCCTCAGTAGGAGCATTATGAACAGTTGAGTCATCTGTATTCATGACCAAAAGGTGTTCATTTTCAGTTCCGTCATGTTCATCGTGGTTGGTTAGCAAGAACATAGCATGATCTGTCAACTCCATAGATTGATGCAGGTAGTTTCTTGTGCTTTGTAAAGAAGTGGATTTTGTGGCAAGCACCAACACTTGTAAGCCTTCCTTAGCGCTTTTTTTGGCTATGGAACATCCGCATTCCTCGAATTGTTTTTTTGATTTTTCTAGGGCATTAATAGCCTTGTAAGTGTAGAATCGTGCTTGATTGATGTCGTTTGTATCCAGTGCCTCTTCAATTTTTGCTTTTGCAAAACCCATATTTGAATTTGCATATTCACAATCTAAACTAGACCGGAAAGAGGAGCATAATAGCACGGCAATCGCGCAAAAGATGTAGGTCGCTTTGTTCATTCGTAGGATGTTAGTAGTAAAATTTGGGATTTTACAATACTAAATCTAAGTAGATTTGATGGCCAACAATATTATTTTCGATGCAATGCCTATTGAGCACGTTTAAAGGATAGGTTTGTGAGAGTGAACGCATCGGTAACAGCCATTTATAGATACAGGATGTTTTAAAAAGAGTATATTTCGATATGGAGGATATAGATATAGCAGCATATAAGGCAACGGAACATTCCGATTTGCCAAAAATCAAGACCTTTGAGGATTTCGGTAAGTCTAAGAAGGAGCTAAAAAAAGAACTTAGAAAAGTCAGGGAGGCATTAGGGGACTTTCAAGATACCATTTACGCCCATGGCAAGTATAGTATATTGGTGTGCTTACAAGGCATGGATACTGCGGGAAAGGATAGTCTGATCCGTGAGGTATTCAAGGATTTCAACGTAAGCGGTGTGGAGGTGCACAGTTTTAAAGTACCTACAGAACTCGAATTAAGCCATAATTATCTGTGGCGGCATTATCTCGTCTTGCCCGCAAAGGGGAAGTTTGGAGTATTCAATAGAACGCATTATGAGAATGTGCTGGTAACAAGGGTACATCCCGAATATATCTTAAATGAACATATCCCCGGTATCCATTCCGTCGAGGATATTAACGACGACTTCTGGAACAGAAGGTTCGACCAAATCAATGATTTCGAGCGTCACTTGGCCCAAAATGGAACCCTGATCTTTAAATTTTTCCTTAATCTTTCGAAAGAGGAACAGCGACAGCGCCTCTTGAGGCGTCTCGCATTAAAGGAAAAACATTGGAAATTCTCACCGGGCGATTTAAAGGAGCGGCAACTTTGGGACACCTATCAACAATGTTATCAAGAAGCGATTCGTAAAACGGCCAAAGCGCATGCCCCTTGGTTCATTGTGCCTGCGGATAATAAAAAAGCGACCCGAATAATTGTGGCTTCGATATTGCTTCAATCGTTAAAAAAATATAAAGATATCAAGGAGCCCATGTTAAGCGATAAAATTATGGCTAATTTAGAGGCTTATGAAGAACAACTACAATCTGAAAAGTAACCTCACGGCACTACTTTTTATCATCTTTATTTGTGTCGGAAGCTCGCAAAAAACAGATGAGCAACGTATAAAGGATATCTATGATGCCACCTTGACACAAGGCAAAGGCTATGCGTGGTTGAATTACCTTTCTAACCAAATTGGGGGTCGCCTTTCAGGTTCCGTACAAGCGCAACAGGCGGTAAACTATACCAAGTCGCAAATGGATTCTTTAGGGTTGGATAAGGTATGGTTACAACCGGTGATGGTGCCCAAATGGGTGCGAGGGGTACCGGAATTCGCTTATTTTGAGACTACGCCCGGCAGTACTACGAATGTACCTATCAGCGCACTTGGCGGTTCGGTAGCAACACCTTCAAAGGGGATAAAGGCACCGATTATAGAGGTGGGAGGTATCGACGAACTGTCGGCCTTAGGTAGAGAGAACATTCAAGGTAAGATTGTCTTTTACAATAGGCCGATGGACCCTACCGAAATCAACACGTTCGAAGCGTATTCCAAGGGTGTCGACCAACGCTACTCCGGTGCTTTGGAAGCATCTAAATACGGCGCTTTGGGGGTCATCGTAAGGTCGATGAATTTACGGCTAGATGATTTTCCGCATACGGGATCTATGAGCTATGACGAGCAACCCTTGAGCGAAAGAATACCGGCTGCGGCGATAAGCACCAATGGTGCTGAATTTTTGAGTACTTCGCTTAAACTGAATCCCGATACCACATTCTACTTCAAACAAAATTGTAAGCAGTTCGATGATGTGGAATCGTACAACGTCATCGGGGAAATTAGGGGAAGCACACATCCGGAGGAAATTATTGTTGTAGGAGGGCATTTAGATTCATGGGATGTGGGAGATGGCTCACATGATGATGGTGCGGGTTGTGTTCAAAGTATGGAGGTCGTGAACATTTTTAAGAAAATCGGTTATAGGCCAAAACGTACCATTCGGGTAGTCCTGTTTATGAACGAGGAAAATGGTCTTCGGGGAGGAACCGAATATGCCGAAATCGCGAACCAAAAAAGCGAGAACCATATATTCGCTTTAGAAAGCGATTCCGGCGGGTTTACCCCACGTGGTTTCACCTTTGATTGTTCCGATACCCAATTTGAACGTATTCAGGAATGGGAGACCTTATTTGCACCCTACCTTATCCATTATTTTGAGCAAGGAGGCAGCGGGGCAGATATAGGGCCTTTGAAAAAGAAAGGAATCGTTTTGGCAGGATTGAGACCCGATTCCCAACGTTATTTTGATCATCACCATTCCGAAAATGATACGTTCGAACATGTAAACAAGCGCGAACTGGAATTAGGGGCTGCCACCATGGCCAGTTTGGTATACCTTATAGACACTTATGGTCTTTAAATTTGGGTTAAGGTAAGTCTGGGTAGCGCAGCAAACCCTCAAAATTCTTTACCTTTGCGACTTATTAAAAAATACAAGAATGAAAGATGGAATTTATGCCAAGTTCAATACGAACAAAGGTGAAATAGTAGTGAAGCTTACACATGACAAAACCCCTGGAACGGTGGGTAATTTTGTTGCCCTGGCAGAAGGTGATATGGAGAACAGTGCAAAGGCAAAGGGCGAACCTTTTTACGATGGATTAAAATTTCACAGGGTCATACCCGATTTTATGGTACAAGGTGGATGCCCACAAGGCAGGGGAACCGGAGATGCCGGTTATAAATTCGATGACGAGTTCCACGTCGATTTAAAACATGATGCGCCGGGCATACTTTCCATGGCAAATTCTGGTCCCGGGTCGAACGGAAGTCAATTTTTCATTACCCATGTTCCAACACCATGGCTAGATAACAAGCATACGGTATTCGGTCACGTAGAGAGCGGTCAAGAAGTTGTGGATGCTATTGCACAAGGTGATCATATCGAATCTTTAGAGATTGTAAGGGTCGGTGACAAGGCTCAAAAATGGAATGGTTTGGAGGAATTCAAAAAATTCAACGCCTCGGGAGAAGTGCGCTTAGCGAAGGAAAAGGCAAAGCAGGAAGCCGAACTTGATAAGGTGGCGGCAGGTTTTGATGCGACCCCATCTGGTTTGCGTTATAAAATGATTCAAACCGGTACAGGGGTAAAAGCGGAAAGCGGTAAAAAAGTATCGGTGCATTATGAAGGTTCACTTTTAAACGGACAAGTTTTCGATTCCTCCTACAAAAGGAGCTCACCGATAGATTTTGAATTGGGAATAGGGCAAGTTATCCCAGGTTGGGATGAAGGTATCGCACTTTTAAAAGAAGGTGATAAGGCCCGGTTTGTCATTCCTTCTCATTTGGCATATGGTAGCGCTGGTGCTGGTGGGGTGATTCCACCCGATGCCACATTGATTTTCGATGTTGAATTGATGAAGGTAGGATAAGGCCACGTCATAAAGTGAACATAGAAAAGCACCTTTATCGCTACGATAAAGGTGCTTTTTTGTTCATACAAGCGTGCAAAAAAAAGTAACAGCGTAAAGGAAACCATTACCTTCGTTGAACCCAGTAACTTTGGATGAGCATCAGCATATTTA
>JBARCC010000056.1:0-3235 GCA_049793635.1 Maribacter sp.
GTATCGGTAGAGCCGCCTTCTTGTTTCAAAAACTTAAAATGTTTTACAAAATTTCTTTTGTTGGCAAAATTGGTAGAACCGATCATCAGAAGAAATTTTCGTATTTCCTGTTGAAAAACAATGATCAATGCGATAAGGCCAACCTGCATAAATGCACCGACCATACTACTGATCATTTGCATATCCAACAATTCTGTAAGTTTCCAAAAGGCCCAAACGATAACGATGCCGATGAAAATATTGATGGCGACCGACCCACGAACCAGTTTGTAGATATAATAAAGAAGTACGGCAACGAATATGATGTCTAGGACATCGGTAATCTTAAAGTCAATAAAATCTAAAAAATCCAATCCGCTCCGTTTTAGTAAAATTATAAAATTATCGAGATAGAAACAGGTATAAACTTAGGCAATTAATTGTTCATGGAGTCGTACACACTCCATCGCTTCCTTTACGTCATGAACACGTAGGATGTGGGCACCCTTTCCTAGGCAGACCATATGTAGGGCGCTAGTGCCGTTGAGGGCTTCGTCGGAGGTAGTGTTCAACAATTTATAGATCATCGATTTGCGACTGATGCCCACCAATACCGGGTGTTCTACCAGAGTAAGAACGTCTAACCTGCGTAGAAGCTCGTAATTTTGTTCCAAGGTTTTTGCAAATCCGAATCCGGGATCGATAATGATATCTTTTATCCCGAGCGATTTTGCCAAGGTCAACCGTTCCGAAAAAAAGAACAGCATTTCTTTTAGCATATCTTCATAGTGGGTTTTTAGCTGCATGTTCTTCGGGGTTCCACGCATATGCATCATAATGTACGGTACTCCCATTTTTGCAATTGCAGAGAACATGTTTTTGTCCCTCAATCCTGCGGATATATCATTAACCATCACCGCACCCCGTTCGATGCACGCTTGAGCCACTTTAGCCCTAAAAGTGTCAATGGATAATAAGGCTTCCGGATATTTTTCCAGGACCAGTTGAACGATGGGTAGGATGCGTTTTAATTCGGTCTCCTCATCTACGTCGTCTGCCCCAGGCCTACTGCTATACGCTCCAATGTCTATAAAAGTGGCGCCATCGGTCAGCATTTTTTCGACTTGCTGCAATACACTTTCCTGATCAGTATACTTACCGCCATCATAAAATGAATCTGGTGTGATGTTTAAAATTCCCATTATTTTGGGTCTGTTGAGGGAAATTAAGGTGCCGTTGCAGTTGATGGTCATTTTTTAAGGTTTGAAAAGGAGGGATTACATTTGTCAAGTTTAAACCATCGACCTTGACGGTTACAAAATTTTAAGCGAAATTTACACAAAATTGATTCAATTACATGCTACAAACGGCACAGGAATATGATGCAGTCATTCAGATTTGTTTAGATCTGTTCAGGAAAAAAATGACCGATTACGGTAGCGCTTGGCGTATTTTAAGACTCCCATCCCTAACGGATCAAATTTTTATCAAAGCACAGCGCATAAGAAGCCTTCAACAAAACGATGTAAGAAAGGTGGATGAAGATGAGCGATCAGAATTTATAGGGATTATCAATTATTCGGTAATGGCGCTCATACAGCTAGAACTTGGAGTTGTCGACCAGCCCGATATGGATACCGATAAAGCCGTGGTATTGTACTCAAAACACATCGAGATCACCAAAGCATTGATGTTGAACAAAAACCACGATTATGGTGAGGCTTGGCGAGAAATGAGAGTAAGCTCCCTAACGGATCTTATTCTTCAAAAGCTGTTGCGCGTCAAACAAATTGAGGACAATAAGGGGAAGACCATGGTAAGTGAGGGTATTGATGCCAATTATCAAGATATGATCAATTATGCCGTTTTCGCACTGATCCATATAGGAGCCGATAAGCACATTTAATAAAAAACAATGAAGTATTTAGTAGGAGTCGTAAGAATTTTTGTAGGGATACTCTTTGTCATCAGTGGATTCATAAAATTGAACGATCCCGTAGGTTTTTCATTCAAGCTAGAAGAATATTTTAGCCAAGGTGTTTTGGACCTTCCCGTTTTTATGCCGTACGCATTGGCGATTTCTATTTTGGTGGTTATCATTGAGGTCTTGTTGGGGGTAATGCTCATTTTGGGTTTTAAGCGGAAAATAACGATCTGGGCACTTTTGGGGATGATTATTTTCTTTACGTTTCTTACTTTTTATTCCGCTTATTTTAATAAAGTTACCGATTGTGGCTGTTTCGGCGATGCCATTAAATTAACACCTTGGGAATCCTTTACAAAAGATATCGTGCTTCTGGTCTTGATTTTACTTTTGTACGTCGGAAGAACATATATTACCCCGTTTTTAAAAACCCGTTCCAACTTAATTTTAATAATGGTAGCACTATCGGCTTGTGTTGGGTATGTCTATTATGTACTCAATCACTTACCTGTAATCGACTTTAGACCCTATAAAGTTGGTAAGAATATCGAAGAGGGCATGGGAATTCCTGAAGGGGCGCCCAAAGCAATTTTCGAGTATCAATGGAAATTCAAGGTAGCGGGAGAAGAAAAAATCTTTACCACCCAAGGCGATTACCCCACGGTGGAAGGTGAATTTATAGATGTAGAAACCACAGAACTACAGGCAGGATACGAGCCACCGGTCCATGACTTTACCATTGAACAAGAGGGTGTCGATTATGCAGCGTCGTTGCTACAAGAGCCAAAATTGGTCATGGTCATTGCGTATGACCTTAGGAAGTCTAAGCTAGACGAATTCAAGAATATAAAATCTGTCACCGATACGGCCCTTCGAAAGGGATATAAAGTAATCGGAATGTCGGCATCTAGCCCAGACCAGACCGCTGCGTTGAAAAGGCAATATGGGCTGGACTTCGATTTTTACTTTACCGACGAAACGACCTTGAAAACGATGGTAAGGGCAAACCCCGGCATATTGATTTTAAATACAGGAACTATAGTACAAAAGGTACACTATAACGATGTTCAGACGTTACAGTTCGAATAACCATTGAGAACAACCACTAATACAAGAAATAAACCCACATATGAGAGCAAAAATAGTAGCAGGAAATTGGAAAATGAACAAGACCTTAGTGGAAACGGAAGCCTTGTTGGCTGAATTATCGGCTAAATTACCGGATACGAATGCAGA
This sequence comes from Maribacter sp., assembly GCA_049793635.1. GTDB lineage: Bacteria > Bacteroidota > Bacteroidia > Flavobacteriales > Flavobacteriaceae > Maribacter. The sequence goes on from JBARCC010000056.1 coordinate 3,140, forward strand.
GGTCATGGTAGCACCTACCTACGTGAACTTGACCGGAGCGGTACGTGCTCTGGAAAGTTCTAAAATTGAAGTGGTCGCGCAGAATATGCACTATGC
>JBARCC010000057.1:0-2464 GCA_049793635.1 Maribacter sp.
AAGGTTCTGTCGATACTTGGAATCTGTTTGAATTCTATCGTATAGGTATTGATGATTTCCAAAATGTGTTTTACCAGATTTCTGTGCTCCGTTAAAAATTGATGGGTCCCCACCAATACAAAACAGGGCCAGGGCGTAGGGCAATCTCCTAAATGTCTAAAAATACCGCTATCTACCAAGGGTTTTGTGGTGAAATGCTCCCACATAAAATAATCTGCGTTTCCTGCGCTCAACGCATCCACAGCGCCCTGTAGGTCGTTCACCAGACTGAATTTTAAAGCATCTGTTTCCCAGCCCCTTTGTTGGGCATGCACGTAGGCCATAAGGTGGCTACCACTACCAAAACGACTAATGGCCGCAGTGGTGTCTTTTAGCTCCTCTAAGGTGGTATAGGCACTATTCGCATCTACATGTATGCCCCATTGTAGGGGAGAGCTGATGTATTCTTGAATGATTTTTACGGGATTACCTTCTGTAATGCTCTTCACGATCCCTTCCGTAAGAATAATGGCAAGGTCGGTTTCATTATTTTTTAAAAGCTGACACATTTTACCTGTACCTTCTGGTATATCGGTCCATTGTAAATCAATGCCCCGCTCTTCAAAAGCGCCTTCCTCGATGGCCAGATGCCAGGGTAAATTAAAATGTTCTGGCACTCCAATAATCTTTACGGTTTTCATTCGATCAATTTTTAGCTACGGCAAATTAGCAATCTGTTTTTTGACATGTATGGATGTGGAAGCATTAAAACCTGGGGTCACAAATTCGCGCCAACGTGAACGTTATCAGCTCGTCGATGGCTTTGGTGGGATTTTTCGAAAATTCGCCCGTCGCCCTATTGGCCAAGATACAATTCAAGGAGATGGCTTCATGGCCCAGCAGCTGTGCAAGGGCATAAATACCGGAGGTTTCCATTTCAAGATTGGTGATGCGTAGGTTTTTATGGGAAAAATCCTTTATTCTTTCGAATAGATTGGGCTGGCTAGGAGCAAGCCGCAATTGCCTGAACTGTGGCCCGTAAAACCCCGTATTCGTTGCAGTAAAACCTAATCGTATACGATTATCCCCAAAAAGGATCCCTAAGTTTTCGGCATAATGGAGCACATAAGGTCTTGCTTTGGTAGGGTCCCAACGGGTCTGTTCGATAAAACTATTTTCAATGTCGGTATGCCCAACCTCTTGATGTTCATAGAAATGTAAAAGTCCGTCAAAGCCGATGGCATATTCGCTCATTAAAAAAGAATCTACGGGAATATCGGGTTGTATGGCGCCAGAGGTTCCGATACGGATGATTTGCAGACGAATGGGATGTTGACGGAGGGTTCTTGTGTTGAAATCGATATTGACCAAGGCATCCAATTCATTAAGGACAATATCGATATTGTCCGTTCCTATTCCCGTAGAAATGACCGTTAGCCGCTTACCGTTGAGATATCCCGTATGGGTGTGAAACTCTCTTTTTCCTTTTTTCACCTCTACGGTGTCGAAATGGGAGGAAACTTGATGCACCCGTTCTGGGTCGCCAACAGTGATGATGGTCGTGGCAAGGTCTTCTGGAAGTAAATTAAGGTGGTAAATGCTGCCATCATCATTCAAAATGAGCTCAGCAGGACTAAATAGCATACTATAACTTTAAAATTCTATTGCCTTGGGTGTTGTACAGAAAATTATACTTCAGGGCTCCTCCCAAATAAACGTCATTGTCTTGAATGCAAGAGTAGTAACTCGTTTTACCGGCCAAGATTTCTTCCCCTTTCTTGGAAAGCTGCATTGGGTTCAAGCTTGCGATTAAGGGTTTTAGGCGGTTCAATGCTCTTTCGTATTGGGAATCCCCAAAACCAAGGTTTCCCTGATTTTTGAGGAGAACGTCCATAAAATCAGCTTTAGTGGCCGACTCTTCTTCCTTGGCCAAGCGCAGTATCGTATTTTCCATGTGATTCAATCCATTCGCAATGCTTGGAAATCGTTTTAAATGCGATTTAACGGCATCCCCCAGATAATCGAATTGAAAGTCACCATAATCCGATAAATTTTCTAAACGTATGGGGTTATTGCTGCAGTAGAGCTGCCACACATAATCGGCATACTCCGCATCATCTTGCGTGAGTACTTTTTTATTTCTGAAAAGGGTGTGTAATTGTTCGTCGGTGAGGTCGCTCAAGGCGTACATGGTATCGGTTTCATCTTCCTTACCGCTGCAGACCAGTGAGATTTCGGCGTATTTTCGATGGGTCAAAAGCCAACTGATCACGGCAAGCATGTTTACTTGGCAAAAAAGGTCGTATTCGAACCAAAGTACGATCTTGTCCTGTTGCTTATGACTGCACAGAGACCTGTATTCCTTCAAGGTCTTCTCGATAAACCACGATTTAGAAACTTTATAGTTTTTATGGAGGAAGTCGAACCTGGTCTTCCAAAAGCTCTCAGTGCCTACGGTGGGCAATGTTTTACCCTCGCACAACAT
>JBARCC010000058.1:0-15708 GCA_049793635.1 Maribacter sp.
TCGGTATACCCCAATGATAGGTAGTATTTCGTTTTATCAGACCCGCCACTAAGCGATAAACTATGGTCTACTTGAAGTGCATTCGAATTTAAGACCGCATCTTGCCAATCTGTATTAATTGAATTTCCGATTGCCCAAGGCTCTTGCCCCCTGTTCGTTCTTTTTTCATTAGCGATTACCAAAAAGTCGGGAGTTTCCAGCAAATCAAACGTTTTGATAGGAGATGCATAGCCAGTGACTACGTTATAACCCACCTGCATTGCCCCTTTTTTACCTTTTTTAGTAGTAATCAATACAACACCGTTCGCAGCACGAGAACCGTAAATCGCCGTTGCAGCTCCATCCTTTAATATATCAAAAGACTCGATGTCGTTAGGGTTGATATCCCCAAGTCCATTGGTTGTGGCTACGCCTCCAAGATCACCGGTTAAAATAGGCACGCCATCCACTACATACAGCGGATCGTTTCCTGAACCGATAGAAGCGATACCTCTAATACGTATTCTTGGAGACTCTCCAATAATACCGTTGCTTGAGGTTACTTGAACCCCTGCAGCCCGACCTGCAATCTGACTTTCAAAACTAGGCGTGACCAAGCCCTGTATATCAGAACCATCAACACTTGAAATGGCACCCGTTACCTCCTTTTTCTTTTGTACACCGTATCCAATTACTACGACTTCTTCCAATGCCTGAGCATCTTCTTCCATTTGTACATTGACGGTGCTTCCAGCACCAACATTTCTAGTTATGGTTTTTTGCCCGATATAGGAAAATCGAAGGGACTTCCCCTCAACTACGGTAATTGTATAATTACCGTCAAAATCCGTTTGCGTACCATTGGTCGTACCTACCTCAACAACAGATACTCCTGGCAGAGCAACCCCACTTTGGTCCGTTACAACTCCGGATACCGTTTTTTCCTGTGCAAAAGACAGGTGAACAACAAACGCCAATAATAGCGTTAAAATCCCTCTAGTTTTTGTTCTCATGTAAATCATTTGAGTGTTAGTATTTATTAAAATGTATTTGAAGAATACTAGGAGCTGGTGTTATTTTTCTGGCAGCTAATTCCAATAATGAAAAAATGAGAATCAAAACCTTTTATATTTTTGACACCACCAACCCCAAGTATGCTTTAACAACAAATTAACCTTGGAGTTTGGACTTAGGAGTAAAATCCGACCTAGGATGACAATTTCACGATGCAGATTAACGTTTACTTAAGGCATAACTAACTGCCAACCGTCATTATACTCTTTCTGACCTGATTTGTGAAGATTTAAGTAAGACTTGATCAAATGTTAATTTTATCAATATAAAGCTTTTACAGTATCATTTTAAAAATGCCAAAAGTATATTGTACTCAAAAAGATTTTAGACTACTATTAAAGAACATAAATGCAGTTTTATTTCGAAAGGAGAATCAGAAGGTACTGGGGTAGTATGAAATAATATCTCATTTAGCAAAAAAGGGGGGATAGATATTCAAGACGACATATTTCGTGTTGGTCTTTCTGGTTTTGTTTGGGTCAGAAATTTAACGGGCCGGGATGTATGTAAACTTAAAAAAGGAAGGAATGTATCGGATACCTCAGCCAAAACTTTGCCCATACATATTACTCCACAGGTATATATATTTACTAGACCTCATAGTACTCCTTAATATACTTGGCCGGGGTTATTTTTTTTCGCTTCTTAAAAGCTTTGTAAAAAGAAACCTTATTGTTAAAGCCAGATTCATATATTAAATCTAGAACGAGTCGAACTTTATTAGGGTTATGCTTTATAATTCGAATGCTTTCCTCAATACGGTAATCGTTTACAAACTCATAAAAATTTTTTTCGAATTCTTGATTGATCACCTGTGACAGGCTGTAGCGATCTGTATTAAGTGTTTTGGAAAGAGATTGTAAAGTTAAGTTGTGCTCCAGGAACAATTTATCAACTTCCATAGCCTTAACCAATTGCTCCTTTAAAGAAACTAGCATATCATTTGTAAGTCCACTGTTTTTATACTTTCCTTGGGGCTGCTCTATTTCATTTTCCTCACCAGATTGATTGGCTGGAAAAAGGATGTTTAAAAATGTATGTACTACTATAAAACCTGAAAAAAAATAGGCCGCAAAATATTTGGACAGATACTCAAAATGAAAAAAGTTTTCAAATAATGCCCTTAAGACGGTAATTAAAAATATTATTATAAAAAACACAATCAATGATTTGGTCCACGTTCTGGACATTTGATTTTGCAACTCTCTAGAATCAAAATACTGTTTTATCATTAAAAAAATATAGACTAAAAAGTATACCGCCTTAACCCAATTATTGGTCAAAGTTTTCAAAACAATCCAAGTGGTACTATATTCCACTATCTCGGGTCTTAATTTCACGTTGCCCAGAATCAATAGCATAATTAATGAGACCAAAAAAATTGCATAATGTTTAAGTATCGAAGAAATAGCAATTGGAATTTGGCTATGCGTTTTGTGTTTTAGATATAGGTATAAAGAAGGGCCCCATAAGAATAACAAGCTTTTATAGAATGGGATGTTGGGACTATACTGTAACACGTCGACCCAAAATAAAACAAGTTCTAAAAGAACTAATGAGGTAGTCAATGTGAATATTCCTAAAAAAACATTGAATGTATCTTTCTTACAATAGCTAAGAATAATATAGATTCCAAGAAAAACACCTATAACCCCAATTCCTACAAAAAAAAAGTTTTGAGGAACATGCCTCATCGGATCATTTAAAACGTCCTGTTGTTTGGGTAATACTAGTGTACTTACCCCTAGAAAAAAACTAGTGTAGGATAATAAAAATGCCATAAATTAATTGCCAAGTAATCCATTGTAAAGGTAAAACATATCCAGTAATAGACCGCTACAAGGAATTTTTAATGCAGGATTTGGATTACAATTTCAAGAAATAGCACGATTTAGATATTGTCGAGTCTTAATTAAGGCTTCTAGGATGGGACCTCCTTAATTCGAAATTAACTCCCAATCCATTATCGGCCCGACCAATATTGGAAAATGGCATGAGCTCAAAATCATCTCTTGGTAAATAATTATAGGTATACTCTTTTTGAATGGTTAGAGTGGTGTCCAAATACGTAGTGTCCCTTTCAAAATTGATGATTTTATAATCCTTGATGGTCAGCCCTATGGTATCCACTTTTTTGGGAATTATGGGCTTGAGCACTTTGGCCTTTTGCACGTAGACTATCGAATCTTTTTCTGTATCCTTCTGTTTTTCTTGCGCACATACACTCAATGCCAACAAACCACATGCAATACTTAAAAGGTGTTTCATGAAAAAAGCTTACTCGGCAAAGTTAATTTTTTTGTTGCTAAGTAAATGTGAAAGTTTTCAGTCGATTAAGTTTAACCTAACAGGAATATTGAACATTCATTTTAATACCTAACACACTGTAACTGTTTCAATAAATACTTTTAACAAAGTAATTCGTCAAAACACATTAAATCTAGATTACACAAATTCATTTAGATTAGATTTAAAGTATCCATCTTTGATTTTGTGTTAGTTGCCCAACGAATTTCATTTAGCATAACTGGCAATATCTACACCTATTGTAGTTTTGTCTCTTTGTTTTACGAGGTCATTTTTCGTCGAAAGACTCGTTGACACTCTACTTTACCACCGCTGGACACCTACATCTTTTAAGGTTTTGTTCCATTTCGGTAGAGGCAAAAATGTAAAAGCACTCGTCCAAATGAATAATCCCTTTCCGAGTGTGTATTAGAATATCCTATGACCTATGAAGGTTGCCTAACATCACCTACAAAGGCGTATGGCCCTTAAATCCATCTTGTTGAACTACTTGAGCCCTAGAACCTACTTTTAAATTGTATTAGAAAAAATTGTTCAATATCTATTAAAAATCTGGACGATGAAACACTTCTTACTTGATTCACTTTTAAAGAAGGTCTAATCACGCACACCTTACATTGACATTACTCTTTGTCCTTATTCCGTAATGGGTTGTATTAAAACGTTTTTTGAATGTGACTTCTCGACGGCTCCTTTCTAAATAAAAGCAAGAAAGACTAGTGTATTCGTTACCAAAAAGAATTGCAAAAAATATAAAATTAATAGGGTGCATTAAGATGTTTTCTTAAAAGAATTACAGCTTAACTGTTTCCCACAAAAGGTAAAAGGTAGGAATGAAAAACTATGGTGAACTACACCAATAGATTCAAACTGCATCATAAATTTTCTAATTATAAATGTTTTACGCCGTAAAACAAATTTTAATACCGCACCGAAACAGATTTATTTAAAATAGAAAATGCCCCTATGGTAAAAAAGGGGCATTTTTATTTTAAAAGTCACTTAATTTTAGAACCCAGGATTTTGCTCTAAGAATGGAGATAAATCCCTTACCCCCTGAGGTACAGGAAAAATAGTACGATTTGCTCCTGGCGCAGATTCGTTCTCTAGAGGCTGTCCCGCCCTTCTTAAATTCAAGCCATTACGTAGTAAATCCATTCTTCTTTGTCCTTCAAATGCTAGCTCTTTTCTTCGCTCGTTTAAAATAGCGTCCAAATCGACACTCGCTAAATCGCTTAATCCAGCTCTCGACCTTAACCTATTAATATCATTTACTGGCGTATCACCTACGTTTGTGCCAGCCACTAAGTTGGCTTCAGCTCTTGTCAAGTACATTTCAGTGACACGTATAACAGGTGAGTCATCGGAATTGTTAACCCCTTCGGGGAACTTACTGGTAAAAATAGCATTTGGACTAACCGCACCTGGACCTTCTTGGTTCAGTTGAGTAAATCGGAGATCTTCAGCCTCCTCGGCATAGGCATCCAATAAATTTTGTGTGAACGGCGCATCTCCGCGTCCTAAAGGCTGAGGATTAGTCAAACCAGAAAAGCCTTGACCACTATCTTGACCATCTACTTCGTTATTTACTAAAGTAAAAACATGCTCCGTAGACGCAGGTTGATCAAAAAAGGTATAATCCGACGCTAATTCATAAAATGAATCATTTATGACCATATTAGCCATATTGGCTGCATCTTCCCATCTCTCTTGGTACAGATATAATCTTGCCAATAATGCTCTTGCCGCGCCCGGATTTGCCTTAATCCTAGTGTCGGATGCCAAAAGAGGTATTACAGCAAGAAACTCAGATTCTACAAAATCCTGGATTTCTCCTAAAGTTGCTCTTGGGAGTTCCAACCCCGTTTCTGAGGTTATCACCAAGGGAACGCTTAAATTAGATCTTCCTTGTCCTACTTGCAAAGGCTGTCCAAATACAGTGGAAATATTAAAATACACCAAAGCTCTCATAAACCTTGCCTCAGCGATGGCTTGAGTTCTTTCAGCATCTGTAAAGTCATCTCCAGGTACATTAGGAACATTATCAATCACCAAATTAGCTGCCCCAATGGTTTCATAATTATCATCCCATATTGCAAATATAGAAGTGTTTGTTGCCAAAGTAGAATAATTACTAACCTCTTCAAAAGTTGAAAAAGTACCTTCAAATGCAACATTATCTGATTGCCACTCTGTCATCAACTGTAAAGTTCCATTCAGCACATCATCTTGTTGTGCCCTATTGTATATACCAATAACCGCTCCTAATGCCGTAGCTTCACCTGAAAAAACAATCTCATTGGCAATATCGTCCTCAGGTAATAATTCCAATCTATTTTCACATGAAGACGTCATTATTAATAAAAGGACCAGTATTGTACTTAATTTATTTTTATTCATCTTTATTTATATTAAAAATTAAATAATCTTAGAATGTAACATTCATTCCCAATGTAAATGTCGAAGCCTGTGGTACTGTAAAGAAATCTTGGCCTAGAGTACCAGCCCCGTCTGCTCTATTAGATCCTTCCGGATCATATCCGTCCAAATCGTCACTTTTAAAGGTTAACAAGTTGGTACCTGTAACATAAAACCTTAGGTTAGATATAAAAGTTCTATCAGTAAAGCTTCTTGGCATGGTGTACGCTAAAGTAACATTCTTTAACCTAACAAATGAGGCATCTGCTAACTGCGCTGTTGAAGTTTGCGCGAAAGTAAAGATGGTTGAACTGCTAGGACTTGGTGTAAATGCCTGATCACCTGCTTGCTGCCAAACATTCAATAATCTTGTAGTCTTGTTGAACCCACTAACTGGATTTTCCGTAAATTCTCTGGATGTAAGTAACATATCATTACCAACAGAATAATTAAATAACGCACTTACAGACCAATTTTTAAAAGAAAAAGTATTTGAAAATCCCCCTACAAAATCAGGGTTTCCTTGTCCTGCTATTCTTCTATCAGCAGCGGTTGGAGTTGTTGTTGGGTTTCCATCAGCATCCAACCACTCAGCATCCCCAGTCTGCGAATTAACCCCAATGTAAGGAATTAAATACCATGAGTTTGCAGATTCTCCTTCTATGGCTCTCTGCGGTGAATTGGCCAAAGAGCCTCCGACTTGCTCTACGAATCTTCTTCCCTGTTCATCTACACTTGACGTTTCAGGCAAAGAAGTAACTTCATTTTCGTTGTAAGCAACATTGAAATTTGACTTCCAGCCAAACCCATCCGGATTATCAAAAATAGTCGCATTGACCGAAAATTCTACCCCTCTATTCTCCATTTCTCCAATATTCTGAAGAATGCTATTAAGACCGTTATTGAAAGTGGGGTCTACCGGAACATTAAGAACTAAATCATCGGTTGTACGATTATAATATTCCAAATTAAACGATAAATTTCTGTTTAGAAAACTTGCCGACAGTCCAATATCCCAGGTCGTCGTGCTTTCCCACTGTAAATCAGGATTCGCTAAAACAAGGGGGGTTAACCCAGATTCACCGTTGTAATTATTAGTTCCAAAAGTTCCCAAAGCTGGGAAGAAATTCGCGGATGTGAAAATTCTATCGTTTCCGGTTGAACCATAGCTACCATTTAACTTTAAACCCTGAATCCAATCTACATTCTGCATAAAGGGCTCTTCTGATATATTCCATCCTGCAGCGGCAGACCAAAAGGTACCGAACCTGTTATTTGCCCCAAATACCGAAGACCCATCTCGTCTTAAAGAACCTTCTAAAAGATACCTACCATTGGCATAATCGTAAGATACCCTACTTAAGTACGAAACTAAACTAGTTTCATCGCCACTAGATGAAGTAACTGGGAACGTAGATGCAGATTCTATATTTCGTTGATCATCCGACAAGAATCCTGTACCATCCGCTCTCAAAACTCTAAAAGCATTCTCTTCAAAAGAGTACCCCGCAAGTACACTTAAATTATGATTTTCCCCAAAAGTTTTATTGTAAGAAAGCAAACTATTTACAATAACCCTGTTCTGTTGAGAGATTCTATTCAACGCTGATCCACCCGGTGTTAATAACTCAACATTCCGCTGAAGAAAATCGTCAAAATTTCTATCAATCCCCAATTCCTGCTTGAAACTAAGGCCATTCATGAAGGAAGATAAATCAAAATCTAAATAAGCATTGCCAATAATTCTGGTCGTATTCTGATCATTTTGATTTAATGTCTCTTGAGCTATAACATTTCCCCCACCTACATTCCCTGATGTTCTAAAATTTCCATTCTCATCAAATGGGCCTCTATCCGGTCTTTGTAAAATCGCTACCGTATATGGGCCACCGAAGGAATTTTCAGAAGGAGTCAAGTCGAAGTTGTTTTGGGACACATTCATATTCATGCCAGCCGTTAACCAATCAGTAGCATTAGCTTCTATATTCGCCCTAAAACTTGTTCGATCTAATGAACCTCCTATTAATGGAACCTCTTGACTCTCTCGTGTAGCTCCGATAAAATAACTCACCTTTTCATTCCCCCCCCGTACACTAATATTGCTGTTGGTTGAAACTGCTGTTCTTGTAACCAAATCAAGCATATCAACGTCATCACCACTATCTGTTAACAAAGTTTGACCTGTTACCGATCTAACGGAAGTTGTAAAATCAATGAACTGTTGAGCATTCATTAAATCTGGCGAGTCGGTAAGATTAGAAAATGAAACATTTGTATTAATGTCCACTGTCACGCTTCCATCCTTTCTTCCTCTTTTGGTAGTTATTAAAACCACACCATTTCCACCTCGCGAACCATAGAGGGCAGCAGCAGCAGCGGATTTTAAAACCGAAATACTTTCTATATCGTTAGGATTGATAGTCGCCAAAGGATTTATTCCCTGACCCGTTCCTTGGGTTAGCGTATTAAAAGTATCTCCTAGAACAACACCATCTACAACGAAAAGAGGTCTGGAATTACCTCCAATAGAATTGGTTCCTCTTATTCTAACTTCCGGAGCTGCTCCTATAGTACCTGAACTACTAACTACCTGAACCCCAGCTGCTTGACCTTGAAGAATGTTTTGTGGAGAGTCTACCACTAAATCTTCAATGGCCTCACTTCCAACTTCTGATACACTTGTAATCACATTTTTCCTAGATTTTTCTCCGTATGCCACCACAACCACTTCTTCTAAAGCCTCGGCGTCATCCTCCATTTGAACATTAATATTGCTGGGAGAGCCAACAGTTCTGCGTACCGTTTTCTGACCGATGTAGCTGTAACGCAACTTTTGATCTACCTCGGCGACAATAGAATAATTTCCATCAAAATCCGTTTGTGTTCCGTTTGTAGTACCCACCACCACTACAGAAACACCCGGTAAGGGCATTCCGTTTTGATCGGTGACCACACCGGTTACTGTTTTTTCCTGTGCGTAGGAAAATGAAATAAATAACACCAATAAGGGTGTCAACATCCATTTTAACTTCTGTTTCATAAATTTGTTTTTTGAATTAGCTTGGGTCAAAAGTCTTAAAAATTGTTAAGTAATCCAAAAACTATCCTAACCTCGAAAGCGTTGTTGTTAAAAATATCGAGATATTTATCATTTACGCAATGTATTTTCCTACGTAATGAAAAAATCGCAACTATTTAACAGTTAATATTGTTTAATAAAACATAAATAATTGTTAAACAAATAAAATAATGAACCCATTTTATAAAAATATACAGGAAACGGGTACCGACGAAGCAGGAAGAGGGTGTTTAGCAGGGCCTGTTACCGCTGCCGCCATCATTCTACCTAGACATTTCAAAAATACCGTCCTAAACGATTCTAAGCTCTTATCTGAAAAACAGAGAGATTCGCTAGCACCCTTATTAATGAGAGAATGTATGTGTTATGGTATCGCCCATGTATATCCAGAGACCATCGATGAGATCAACATACTTAACGCTTCCATCTTGGGGATGCACAAGGCAATAGATCAACTTATCATAGAACCCTCCCATATTATCGTCGATGGCAATAGGTTTACACCGTATAGAAACATCACCCACACCTGTATCGTTAAAGGAGATACTTTGTATAGCAGCATCGCAGCCGCCTCGGTATTGGCTAAAACCGCAAGGGATGCTTATATGCTTCGACTTCATGAAGAATACCCTATGTATAATTGGAAAAAGAACAAGGGTTACCCTACCAAAGAGCATAGGGAGGCCATAAAAAAATATGGCATCACCGAATATCACCGAAAGAGCTTTAAGCTTTTACCCGACCCGCCCGCTTAATGTGTTAAAAAGTATAACTTTGTGTAAACCCTTTGATATGCGCCACACCTTATTTTATATATCACTTCTGTTTGTATTCGCTGCCTGCACTCCAACCGTAAAAAAAGGGAATTCCATTCTCGACGTTGTGCCCCATACGGCAACCTTAGTGTTCAAAATCAATGATGTTGAAGCTCTCAAAGAAAACCTCGCTACCAATGAAATTTTGAGTGCACTTACCTCCTCACCCTTATATACGCAAATTAAGGACAAGGTGTATCCGCTGTCGTTGCTTTCGAATCCAAAAACCGGGCTGTTAGCATTCTCTGCGATTGATAGTACGTCCTTCGATTTTACATATATTACAAACGATACGTTAGCGTTCAAGGATTGGGGACGTGTTTCTAATAAAAGCATAGAAACGCTATCTTATCGTGATTACAACATCATAAAGTATGAAGTGGATGAACAGCTTTTTTATCAAACCTCGATTGCGACCTATCATATCATAAGCTCATCAAAACCTGTTTTAGAAGATCTTATCGACACCGCTGGCCAACAAGACATTCCGTCTTCCTTATCCACTTTCTACAGCGTTTCCGATGCTTCAAAATCGATGAATATCTGGATGGATCTATCGAATGGTAAGCAATTATTCAACCAGCTTCTTCCCAAAAATGAACTAGCTGCATTTTCAAGCTACATGTCGCTTGACCTGAACTTGGAGGATACCGAAATTGCGCTCAACGGGATAACCCAAACCCATGGGACCGATTCGAATTACCTCAGCCTATTCCGTAATTTAAAACCAGCCACCACCACCCTTTCCGAATTGGTACCTAGCGAGGCATCGTATTTTAAATGCTATGTAGTTGATGATTTCAGGAAGTTTTCCAAAAACAAAACCGCCAACAATAATGCATCTACCCCATTAGATTCCCTTTTGAATACGGTGGAAGAAATAGGATTGGCGGAAATCGATGGTGAAAAAGTGCTATTTCTACGCACTTACGGGACCGCCACATTGCTTGATTATCTGAATGCCGAAAAAATAGGGGCCGAAGAATACGGAGGAAACGAATTATTGGAGTTAATACCAAATACCCAAATCCTTGAGGCCGTTCGACCCTTAATCGGCACTTCTTCCTTTACCCATGCGAGTATCCTCGAGAATACGTTTGTATTCGCTGAAAGCAAGAATGTGCTTCAATCACTTTTGGGAAAGGTCAAAAGTGGGGATGTATTTCATAAAACGAATGTGTTTAAAAATGCGGATGAAGCACTCACTTCCTCTTCAAGTATCCTAACCATATCCAATTTAATAGGTGCTACGAAACTTTTACAGGAGTCCGTTTCAAACTCTTTCGGAACTACGATTGGCGAAAGCGAGCTCGACGACTACGTGTTCAGTTCTCAATTTATAGCCGATGAGGGCTTTTTTCACTCCAATTTCCTCATTAAAAAAATTACCGATACCCCTGAAAAAAATACGGTTTCTTCTATGTTCAATCTTCAATTTGAGACCGGCCTTGCCACCGTTCCCCAATTTGTCATCAATCACAACAGCGGTAAAAAGGAAATCGTCGTTCAAGACCAAGAACATATGCTCTATCTCGTTTCCAACAGCGGAAAAGTGATTTGGAAAAAACAGCTCGCTGGAGCCATACAGGGCAACATACAGCAAGTGGATCTTTACAAAAATGGAAAATTACAACTGGCCTTCACCACCAATAATGAATTTTTAGTGATCGATAGAAATGGAAAGGAGGTTGCGCCCTTTACCATGAAGTACCCAGGCGGCAACCTTAATCCCTTGGCCGTTTTTGATTATGAAGGAAAAAAAGAATATCGTTTCTTAGTAACCCAAGGTGCTAAGGTGTATATGTACAATAATAATGGAAACACAGTAAAGGGTTTTAAGTACAAGGTTGCCGAAAGTGCTATTTTGAATGCCCCACAACACTTCAGGATCGGCAATAGGGATTATATCGTTCTCAAATTGGATGATGGTCAATTGAAAATTTTAAACCGGGTGGGAGATGATCGAATACGTGTGAAAACTAAGTTTGCGTTTTCCGAAAACCCCGTAGTGCTCTATCAAAATAAATTTACGTTTTCCTCAGCGGAAGGTATGTTGCACCAAATAGACACGAAAGGCACCCTTACTCAAAGCGATTTGAGCTTGATCAAGGACCACGGTTTGGATGCCACCTCGAAAACACTTGCTATTATAAACGACAATGTGCTTCAAATTCGTGACAAGAAAATTCAATTGGAGCTCGGCGTGTATTCCAAGCCTACCATTTTCTATCTGAACGATAAAATCTATGTCTCGGTGACCGATATACAGAATCAGCAAATTTATCTTTACGATAGCCAGGCCGAGCCCATCCCTAACTTTCCGATTTTTGGAAGCTCGGTCATTGACCTAGCGGATATGGATAATGACAAAAACCCAGAACTTCTTTTCAAGGATCAGGAGAATTCGCTAAGCGTCTTTAAAATACGTTAGCACAGATTTCCGAATACTACATGTTCGTTTCTGTACCGATTACACATATAATAGCATTTGCATCCGATTACTTATTATTTTTAGCGAAGACCACTAATGAGTGTTATCATTTGAACTTGAAAAACCCAAGCAACATGCAGCCAAAATGCTTCTTCTTACTCACTTGCCTCATCGGCACTTTTTCACTTTTCGCACAATCGAATTGTAGTAAATTCTATCCTATGACCGAAGGGGTCTCTATGGAGTATACAAATTACAATAAAAAGGGTAAAGTAGAAGGGGTAAGTTCGTTCAAGGTGACCGCTGTGGATACCGACGGAGAAGTTACGAATGCGACCATGGCCATTGATATGAAGGATGACAAAGGGAAGGATGTGTACACTACCGACTACAAATTATCGTGCTCGGGCAATATGGTCACGTTAGATTATGAATCTATTTTACCGACCGATATGATGCAGCAATATGGGGATATGGATATCGAATTGTCCGGTAACGACATCGAAATACCGAATAGTTTGGACGTTGGCGAAGAACTGGCAGATGCCAACGTGACCATGAAAATAGGCATGGGCGGCATCAATATGAACATCACCGTCGATATGTTGAACAGAAAGGTCGAGAAAAAGGAAAACGTGACTACCCCGGCCGGCACTTATGACTGTTATGTGCTGTATAGCGAGAACCATTCAAAGATGATGATGGCAAACCAAATGTTCCCCTCGAGAGTATGGCTAGCGGAAGGTATCGGAATGGTAAAACAAGAAACCTATAAGAAAAACGGGGATGTCATGTCGAGCACCCTGCTTACTTCCTATTCCAAATAACACATGCTACAGCAGCGTTAAGGATATGTTGCCGCTTTCAAATGTGCGTAGGTCGCCGTATCAATTCTGCTTCGAAGAGCATACTAAAATGTTCGGCCAATTTTTGTTTGACCTCTTCAACATTCACCCGTTTTTGACCAAGCTCAACATGTAAGGAAGTAACCGCTTTGTCCCTTATTCCACAGGGAATCATCAAGTCGAAATAGCTTAGATCCGTATTGATATTGAGGGCAAACCCGTGCATGGTTACCCAGCGGCTGGCACGCACACCCATTGCGCATATCTTTCTGGCAAGGGGTGTGCCAACATCTAACCAAACCCCCGTTTCCCCCTTCGAACGTTCTGCTTTCAATCCATATTCCGCCAAGGTCAATATGACCATTTCTTCTAACAAACGCAGGTATTTATGGATATCGGTAAAGAAATTTTCCAAGTCGAGCAAAGGATAACCCACTACTTGGCCCGGACCGTGATAGGTGATGTCGCCTCCCCTATTGATTTTGTAGAATTTTGCCCCTTTTGCCTCAAGCTGATGTTCATCGACCAAAAGATTGTGCATATTTCCACTTTTGCCAAGGGTAAAAACGTGTGGATGCTCAACGAACAACAAATGGTTGTCGGTGGCAATGGCGGTATCCTCTCTTCGATTCCTTATTTTCTGATGTATGATATCCGTGAACATTTGCTCTTGAAGATCCCAAGTCTCCTTGTAATCCTTAAGTCCCAAATCTAAAAGTAACACTTGTTTGTTCATAGATGCAAAGATACGAATACGACGTATGTAAGCGGTTATGAATGCTGCGGTTGCTAATTTGGATTGTTCAGGATAACGAGCGCGGCTATGACTCCCGGAACCCATCCACAAAAGGTTAACAACAATACGATTAGGAACGAACCACAGCCTTTTCCCAAAACGGCCAATGGTGGAAAGAAAATAGCGAGTAAAACCCTGATTAAACTCATTTGATTTTTATTTTGATTGATTGATGTATCTATAGGACGCAAAAAGCATCAAATTGTTACAGAGCGCCAGCATAGACGAACATAAATGGCTGAGTTAAAGAAAGTAGTACCATCCGTTACGCTTTACCAAATTGGGCCGGGCGTTCCCGTAAACTTCGCTACTATTGATGTACCTAAAATAGTTGAAAGAAGTTCCCATGCTACCTCTAGTCTCTGTTTTATGGGTCCCTCCGCCATTTTACAGGAATCCATTCAAAATACGGACACGTTCGGCCAATGCCGATGTACATTCTTTTTGACTTTTTTTGTGACAACGTCTGTTGCTTTCATAAGTTCCCAATAGAAAGATTCATACATATCATTTATATTTGCTGGCTAAATACACATCGGCATGCAATTATCGGAGCAAGAGAGTATCAGAAGGGGAAAATTGGAAAAATTGAGGGAGTATGGCATCAATCCATATCCTGCGGCACTCTATCCTGTAAATACCACATCGGCCAGTATTAAATCCAATTACGAAGCAGAAAAAAAAGTGGTCGTAGCGGGTAGGCTCATGTCTCGCCGTATTCAGGGGAAAGCTTCGTTTGCAGAACTTCAGGATAGTGCCGGCCGTATTCAGCTTTATTTCAACCGGGACGAGATCTGCACGGGAGAGGACAAAACCCTGTACAATGAAATCTATAAAAAGTTGCTTGATATTGGGGACATCATAGGGGTGGAAGGGGAACTTTTTACGACTCAGGTAGGGGAAAAAACGATAATGGTGAAAAAATTTACCATGCTCAGCAAAGCATTACGCCCTTTGCCCCTGCCCAAAAAAGATGCGGAAGGCAACGTATACGATGAGTTCAATGATCCCGAGCAACGGTATCGCCAGCGTTATGTAGATTTGGTGGTCAACCCAAAAGTAAAGGAAACCTTCATCAAACGCACAAAAATAACCAACAGCATCCGCGAGTTTTACAACGAAAAGGGATATCTAGAAGTTGAAACGCCCATTTTACAGCCTATACCGGGGGGTGCTACGGCACGTCCTTTTTTAACGCACCACAATGCGTTGAACATACCGCTCTACTTGAGGATTGCCAATGAGCTTTATCTAAAGCGACTTATTGTTGGCGGGTTCGATGGGGTCTATGAGTTTTCAAAGGATTTCAGGAACGAAGGTATGGATCGCACCCATAATCCTGAATTTACGGTAATGGAATTGTACGTAGCCTATAAGGATTACCATTGGATGATGGAGACCACGGAAAAATTATTGGAGAAAGTCGCCAAGGATGCAAATGGAACGACCAAAATACCCGTTGGCAAACACGAAATAGAGTTCAAGGCACCCTACGCTAGGGTTCCCATTTTGGAAGCCATTAAAATACATACGGGTTTCGACGTAGCAGGTATGCCGGAAGAGGCATTGCGCGATACCGCCAAGAAACTCAATATAGAGGTCGATGACACCATGGGTATCGGAAAGCTTATCGATGAAATCTTCGGTGAAAAATGTGAACACCATTACATCCAGCCCACCTTTATTACCGATTATCCAAAGGAAATGAGTCCCTTGACCAAAGAACATCGCAGTAACCCTGCCCTTACCGAGCGTTTTGAGCTCATGGTCAACGGTAAGGAATTGGCGAACGCATACACCGAGCTCAACGACCCTATCGATCAGCGCGAACGTTTTGAGGAGCAATTGAAGCTCACTGAAAAAGGGGACGATGAAGCGATGTTCATTGATCAGGATTTCTTAAGGGCCCTTGAATACGGAATGCCCCCGACTTCAGGTATTGGTATCGGTATTGATCGGTTGGT
>JBARCC010000059.1:0-2242 GCA_049793635.1 Maribacter sp.
TGTAAATGGTGGGCATTATGAAATGGCCTTGGACTACTATAACAAACTTCAAGAAGTTGGATATGACGGTAGTGCCGTGGTTTATAAAGCGACCAACGCCGCTAGTGGAGAAGTCGAGGAGATGGACAAGGTACAACGTGACCTTATGGTAAAGTCAGGGACCTATACGGACCCACTAGACGAAAAGACACCTTCCAAAACTGCTGAAATCGTGAAGAATACTGCATTGATCTATACGCAATTAGGACAGGACGACAAAGCACTGGAAGCGTACAAGGCGGCCAGGAAGAACGATCCCGAAGATGTAAACCTTATCTTGAATGAGGCTAATCTATACTTTAAGCAAGGGGATAAAGATAAATTCAAATCCCTAATGGACGAAGCCATTGCCCTAGCTCCGGATAATGCAGACTTACATTACAATGTGGGTGTGATCAGCATGGAACAAGAAAATTATGAGGATGCACGTGCCTCTTATAAACGCGCTATAGAAATCGATCCAAAATATACCAATGCCTATTTGAACCTTTCTACGACCTATGTCAATGAGGGGAACGCACTGATCGATGAAATGAATTCTTTAGGGAACACCAGAGCCGATATCGCAAAATACGATGAGATCAAAGTAAAAAAGGACGGTCTTTTTAAGCAAGGTGCCGATATTTTGGAGCAGGCCTTAAAAATGAATTCCGATAATGAAAATATCATGACCCAGCTTAAGAATATTTACGGTGCTATGGGCGATAATGAAAATTTCATGAGAATGAAAAAGATGTTGGGAGAATAGTGTTTTGTCTTCCCAAAAAAATAAAAAGGCCCATTATGGGCCTTTTTTTATATAATTTTTTTGATGACCCGAAGGTTATGGGTGTAGGTCCGCAAATCGTTATTAAAAATACCCGTATGATCGATCCGATCAATTCTTACTTTTCCATTGACGTGGATCACATAATTATTGTCCATAATGATGCCCACATGGTTGATAGCACCATTGACATCGTCAAAAAAAGCAAGATCACCTGCTTCACTTTCCTCCACAAAACTTAAAGCGAGACCTTGAGTGGATTGGTTTTCTGCCGTACGTAAAAGAGTATAGCCATTAATTTTATAGACCATTTGGCTAAAGCCCGGGGCATCGATTCCAAAAGGAGTTTTACCTCCACTAAGTTCGGGACAGTTCAAGTACAATAAGGCTGTTTTTATGAGTTTGGCTTTCGGTTGAATCTGGTGCACGAGGGCACCCTCGTACTGAACGGCCAAAGAAGCTGTGGTCGGCATACTTGAACCCAAAAGGATAGGCGTTAGCAACCCTTGTGCATCTTCTACGAACGAAACCAGGTCGGCCACATACCTTCGTTCTTTGGTTTGCTGTAGTGTGACGAATTCCTCCTCTGGTATGAACGCCAGTTGACTGTTCATCATCCATCCTTCACATTTGTCCAAAATGGTTTTTACTCTGGACCAGTTTTTTCTCGATTCTAAAATTTTAAAATGCTCTCCGAACAACAATTGGGTCAATAATTCGGAATGCTCATCGGGTGAACTTCTTAATGGAATGATGCTTAATTGACAGATACCGTATTGCATGTATAAAATATAGAAGGCTTAGATTCGCTCTATAATCATGGCAGAAGCACCACCGCCTCCGTTGCAGATAGCCGCTGCTCCTAACTTAGCATTGTTCTGCTCTAGAACATTGATCAGCGTGACCAGAATACGTGCCCCTGAACATCCCAAGGGATGACCCAAAGAAACGGCACCTCCATTCACATTCACTTGTCTATCGTTTAGCCCTAATAAATTCATATTTGCAAGTCCTACCACCGAAAAGGCTTCATTGAATTCAAAAAAATCAATATCATGTAAGGTTAGGTTTGCTTTTGACAAGGCTTTTGGCAACGCTTTTGCAGGTGCAGTGGTAAACCATTCAGGTTCATGAGCGGCATCTGCATATCCTTTAATACTGGCCAATGGTTTTAAACCGAGTTGTTCGGCTTTTTCACGGCTCATCAACACAAGTGCCGCGGCGCCGTCGTTGATTGTCGAGGCATTGGCAGCGGTTACCGTTCCTTCTTTTGAGAAGGCCGGCCTTAGATTCGGGATCGTATCCATGAACACATTCGTGTACTCCTCGTCCTTACTTATCATGACAGGCTCGCCCCTTCGTTGTGGAACGGGAACGGGAATCACTTCGTTGTCAAAATTTCCATTATCCCAGGCGCTTGATGCCCGATTGTACGAC